>JBDNGO010000109.1:0-6566 GCA_041689245.1 Flavobacteriaceae bacterium
AACAAAACCTGGTGGAGGAACTACAGATTTTGCAGTAGATATTTATTTTAAAGCGATAGAAAATAAATCGTACGAATGTTTTTTATCAAAAGACACACGTTTGCCGATGATGTATATGCAAGATGCAATTGATGCAACCATTAAAATTATGCAAACAGATGCTGCCAATATTAAAACCAGAACTGCCTATAATTTGGCTGCAATAAGTTTTACTCCAGAAGAAATGGCTACAGAAATTAAAAAGCACATTCCAACATTTAAAATTACCTATAAAACCGATTTCAGACAACAAATTGCTGATAGTTGGCCACAAGTAATTGACGATGCCGAAGCAAGACAAGATTGGAATTGGAAACATCAATTTGATCTTGAATTGATGACCACAGAAATGCTTAAAAACTTACAATAGTTTCTTGATAATTGTCATAATTTAAAGATAAATATACGTTTAATTTTGTGCTATAAAACGAAATGTAAGTTTTCGCTTTTAGGTCGTCTAATAGGTTAAATTTAAAGGATACATGAATACAATAATTAAAGACAGCTTAGCAAAAAGTGTGTCGTATGACGCGTATAGAAAAATGGTAAGCGATTTGTTGTTAGCAGGAAAATCTACTGGACCAAATCAATCTGCAGATTTATTAAACTACAGCAAATTAAACGATGCAAGAATGAATCGTTTAGACAAAAAAACAACACTTACCGATTCAACAATATCAGCTTTAAAAAACACAAAAGAAAAACAAACATGGTTGTTGATTACTGAAGGTTGGTGTGGAGATGCAGCTCAAATTGCTCCAGTAATACATAAAATGAGTTTAGAAAACACCAACGTAGCTTTAAAAGTTGTTTTGCGTGATGAAAATGAAGCGTTGATGAATCAGTTTTTAACGAACGGGAGCAAATCAATTCCGAAATTAGTTGTTCTTGATCAAAATAATGAAGTCATTTCTTCTTGGGGTCCAAGGCCCTCAATTGCTACTAAAAGGGTAAACGACTATAAAGAAAAACATGGTGATTTAGATGCCAATTTTAAAAAGGAATTACAAGTTTGGTATAACAAAAATAAAGGCGAAAATATTCAACAAGATGTAGTTGCTTTTTTAGACAAATAAAAACTTAAATTTTTTTCACTGTCATTCTAAATAAAACGAATAATTTCATAATTTTATGATTCTTCACTTTATTTAGAATGGTATTTTAGTTTTCTGTCTGTCATTTTGAGTCCTTCGTCTCCGCTCAGGATAAACTAAATTCGAAAAATCTAGAAATAGCTACACCTTTATTAAAGTACTGCTCTATGTTTTCTTTAAATAGGCATTTCTTTTGTGCTATATTTGCAGTATCAAAACTAAAAAATGCTAGTAGAATATATATCGCTTCCGGAAACTGCAAAAGTTTGGATTTATCCATCAAACAGAAAATTTTACGATACAGAAATTAATGATCTAAATCAGAAAATAACCGCTTTTTTAGAAAGTTGGAATGCTGATGATGCAACTTTTCAGGTTTCTTACAAATTGCTTTATAACCGGTTTATTGTGTTGTTTGCAGCATCTGAAACTCCGCTTACAAATTTAATTATTGATGCCTCTGTGGGGTTCATTTTACAGTTACAACAAGAACACGAAGTTGAATTGTTAGACAGAATGAATGTATGTTTTAAGCAAGGAGAATATGTGCAGTACAAAGAACTGAAAGATTTCAAAAAACTAATAAAAAATAGAGCTGTTACTGGTAAAACAATTGTATTTGATAATTTAGTAACCACCAAAGAAGAGTTTGAAAATTATTGGGAAGTGCCGATTTCTGAAAGTTGGTATGGGCGGTTTTTGAAATAAGATTTTCTAAATCTGCGTTTTTATTTTTTAGTAACTCAGCTTTTTTTAAAACATTTAAAAGCAAGAGCATTTTTTAATTTTTTATAAACAAATAACAGTCAGTATTTTATAAAAAATTATCTCACCATAAATAGTGAGTCTTCTCCCTATTTATGGTGAGATGAAAAAAACCCCATTTATGGGGATTGACACACATAGTTTTATGTTTTAAGTTTACTGGAATTATTAATCAATAAATTTAAAAATTATGAAAAAACAAAAAATTGCTAATTATTTAAAAACAGGAATACTCTTTATAAGTGTTTCTTTATTATTATGGAGTTGTGAAAAAAATGAAATTTTAAAACTAAACCAATTATCTGTTCCTAGTATAGAACAATCTAAAAAAGCTTTTTTAGCAAACAAAAAACTGTCTAAAGGTGCTAATTCATTTGTTTCAAAAATTGCATGGGATAAATCTTCGGAGATTCTTTTTAAAGAAGATATTAAAGTTTTAAATTCTCCTTTAAATATTAAATCTAATAAAATAAAATCATTTGTGACTTCTATAGAAAAAGAAGGAAAAGTAGAAAATCAAATTATTACATTATTGTTTGATGATGATTCAAACAATGACTATTTTAGTGGTAATCTATTGATACATAATAGTGAAGGAATTTATGTTAAAGGTTATAAATATGAAAAAGGAAAAAAAATAGGGAGATATATTATAAAAGCTTCAGGATACCAAAGTAAAGGTAATTGTGATCCCGTCGCTCCAGATTTAGAGACTTTGTTATTGCTTTTCGAATTTGACCCAAATACAGATTTAACTCTTTTTGGGTGTGAAGCAGAATTAAATACTGTTCAAGGTTTAGATGATGGCACTGATGCAAGTGGTGGCTATATAGACTGGCAAACACCAGATAACAATTTAGGAGATGGAAACCCAAATGGTGGTGGAACTGGATTTAGTTGGTGGACACCAGTTTTTAGTATATTTAATAATTTAACGAACCCTTGTGCTAAAGACATTTTTACAGACTTAGAAGATGGTATTTTCACTGAGAGCCCATTAAAACCAGAAGTAATAGTTTTAAAAAGTGATCAAAATGTTAAATTAAATTTTATTCACAAAATTATGGATATGTTTACTAATAGCAGCAAACATTTCACAATAAAAAACGGCAACCTTGGATATAAGAATGCACATACAGCTGGAACTGTAATAACGATGAATAATAGCTATTTAAATTCAGCAAGTCAACTTTCTATAGCTCGAACTATAATCCATGAAAGCATACATGTGTATTTAAACGCGCAATACAATTATACTACTGCTTTTAATAGTTTGTCTTTTAAAGAAAAAATGATAAAATACGGTAGAGATAATGGATATAATCCAGAAGGAACACCTGAAGAGAGGAATACATTTTACCATAATTTTATGGGGCAATATGTAAATGCTATGGCTATTTCACTTCAAGATTGGGATAAAGAGTTTGGAACAGGAGCTGATTTAGGGTTTGAGTATTATCAAGCAATGTCTTATGCTGGGCTTTTTACAGTTGATACTTCAGGTAATATTTCTGGTATGACTGATGCTTTTGAGGCATTAGTTTCCGAAAGTAAAAGACAAGATGTAGCAGATATAGTAATAAATGAAAACAATAATAATGAAAATGCTAAAGGATCAGAATGTGAATAAAAAGAAGTACTTAATAATTTTATGTACTTTGTTTATAGTTTTTTCAATTAAAAGTTTTAGTCAAGAAAAACTAGAAGGAAAGTATAGTAATCTTATGAAAAATCAAGATTCGTTTAATTATATAATTTTTAATTTAGATGGTACATTTGAATATGAAAATGGAAGTGATTTAGGGGATAGAGAACTTTATGGTGCTGGAGAGTATAAAATTGAAAATGGTTTTTTAATTCTTAATTACAATAAATCAAAACCGTTTCCTTCTAGTTATTTTAAAAAAAGTGTTTGGGAAAACAATAAAGATAGTATTACTATTCAATTTCATGTATATGATATGAAAGGAAACCCTATATCTAATGCAAGTTTGTATTTTGAAAACCACAAAGAAAAACCTTCTGGAGGTGAAACAAATAAAATGGGGTTTTTTATAAAAAAAATAAAAAAGAATAATAGATATAAAATAAATATTATTGTTTCAGATATAAATTCTATAGGGAGTGAACTTTTATTAACAAGAAATTACAATTATGATTTAAGGTTTTACTTAGCAAATATAAATAATGGAATACCAATAGTAGGTCAAATAGATTCATTAAAAATGAAAGAAATTAAAGATAATAATTTTAAAATTTATACTAAAGATAATAAAGTTGAGACTTGGATTAAATTGAAAAATTAATTACCGATGAAGCAACAGGACATCCAGATGCAAAAGGCAAAAAATGTGATTAAAATATTATTGCTGCTTTTTAGTTTAAATTGTTTTTCACAAAATAAACTTGAAGGAACTTATGAGTCTAACAAAGGGAATGTGTCATATGTGTTTGACAAAAAAGGTTTTTTTAATATGAAAACTTTTGAAACTACCCATGGACAAATAAAGGGCTATGCAAAAGGGCATTATTTTATTATTAAAGATAAATTAATATTAAATTATGATTTAACAGAATTAAGAGAGAATAGCTATCATAAGAGTAGAAATTTTATTAATACAAAAGATTCAATTCAAATTAAATTGAAAATTTATAACTTTAATAATAAGCCTTTGAATAATATCCAGATTTGGACCTCTCCAAATTATAAGTCTTCAGAATCAGATAAAAATGGAGTAGCTCTATTAAAATTTAAAAAGCAGAAGAATAGGATAATGATTGAAGTCTTAGGGGAGTATTTTGTTAAAGATTATATATATATTGATACTAATTTGAATTATGAAATAGATGTTTTTTTAAGTAAAAATGAAATCTATAACTGGTTACATCCTTCAGCTTATAAAAATGACAAAATTGAATATGAAATTATAAAATTAAGTAAAGATAGTATCAAGTTAAAAAAAGGAAAAGATACTTTTGTGTTAAAAAAGAAAGATTAGAAATATGAAAGCTCAAACATTTAGTTTGGGCTTTTTAAAACAAACTAATTCCAATCCCTAACGAAACACTGTCTAAATTGCCATTTTTAAAATTAGCAATTCGTTTGCGATGAAAATCGATTCGAAATACAAAATTGGTTTTAGAATCAGTATCATTTCCTTGAAAACCAATTCCAAATCCGTGATATTTTCCTTTTTCAAAATTAGAGGAAGGTTTCCATAAGTTTCCATAACTACCATTTACAAAAAACTTAAAATCTTCGTTCGCAATTAAATTGTATTGTACATTTAAATAAGACGGAATTGCTTGTATATTAAAACGTGTATGAAAATCTAACCCAAAATTAATACTAGATTCTATTCGTTTATTAAATCTGTATCCAAAACCAGTTCTAATAAAAACGGCAGAAAAATCTAATATATTCTCTCCGTCATCTGGTTCAAATAACACATAGTTTTCATTCAACGCAAAGGTTACATTTATATTTGCATTAAAGAAAGAACCTTTGTCTTTGGTTTGAGAAGTCGCTAAAAATATGGTGAATAAGAATAAAGAAAGTAGTAATCTTTTCATAGTTGAGTTTTTGTTCCGTTGATGAGAAACAAAAACTATTCCACTTCTAAATTTTTGATAAAATCATCGATAGATGTTGCGTTATCAACTGAATAATTTCCAATTTTTGTGCGTCTTAATGCAGATAAATGTCCGCCAGAATTTAATGTTTTTCCAAAGTCAAAAGCCAAAGAACGAATATAAGTTCCTTTGCTACACACAACTCTAAAATCGATTTTTGGCAACTCAATATTCGTAATTTCAAATTCGTTAATGGTAATTTCTCTTGTCGGAATATCAACAGTCTCCCCTTTTCTCGCCAATTCGTACAAACGTTTTCCATCTTTTTTTAATGCAGAAAAAATGGGTGGTCGTTGTTGAATGGTTCCAATAAATTGGTTGGTTGTTTTATGAATCAATTCATTTGTAATATGGTCTGTCGGAAATGTTTCGTTTACTTCGGATTCTAGATCGTAACTCGGCGTTGTTGCACCAATCGTAAATGTTCCGGTATATTCTTTAATTTGTCCTTGATATTCGCTGATGCTTTTGGTTTGTTTTCCTGTGCAAATAATTAGTAAACCAGTTGCTAACGGATCCAACGTTCCTGCATGACCAACTTTTATCTTTTTGATACCAAAATGTTGTCTGATGTGCCAACGAATTTTATTTACAGCCTGAAAAGAAGTCCATTCTAATGGTTTATCAATGAGTAAAATTTGTCCGTTTTTGTAATCTTCTCCTGTCATTTATGCTGTATTTTTCAGTATTTAATTCATTAAAGAATAACCAATAGCAATAAAACCAACAACAGCACAATAGATTGCGAAGTAAGATAATTTGCTTTTTTTAACTAAAGAAATCATCCAAGTACATGCCAATAAACCAGCAATAAATGCAGCTAAAAACCCTGCAGATAATGGTAAAATTTCTGAACTCGCAAAATTGATTTCACCGCTCATTAAATCTTTGGCGATTTTTCCGAAAATTAAAGGAACAACCATTAAAAAAGAAAAGCGTGCTGCTTTGCTTCTGTCAACTCCTAATAATACAGAGGTAGAAATTGTTGCGCCAGATCTAGAAATTCCTGGTAACATTGCAATTGCTTGAGAAACT
>JBDNGO010000110.1:0-19101 GCA_041689245.1 Flavobacteriaceae bacterium
AGATATATAATAACAAAAGACCTCATTTGAATCTTAAAATGAAAACACCTAACTTTATACACAACAAAAAACCAGAACAAATAAATGTTCTGGCTTAATTTTATCTATCAATAATCGTCAACCTATTTTAGGACGACTCAAAGTACTAAATTTAAATATTTTAGTACAAATTGTACTTAATAAATTAAATATCAAAAATAAATGTTAAAAAATTATGTTTATTGATAAATAATTAACATTTTTGCGACAATTAATTCAAATAATCACACAAATGAAAACAAAGTTTAATGGAATTTTAACGCTATTACTAGCGTTGGTGGTGCAAATTTCTTTTGCACAGGAAAAAATTGTATCGGGTACCGTTTCTGACAATTCAGGTGCTTTACCAGGAGTTAGTGTCCTTGTTAAAGGAACAACTACAGGTACTGAAACAAATTTTGACGGTAAGTATTCCCTTAAAGCTAAAACAGGAGATGTTCTTAGTTTTAGTTATTTAGGATATAAAACAGTTGAAAAAACTATTGGGTCTTCAAGTACCATAAATGTTACTATGGAAGAAGATGCAAATGTCTTAGACGAAGTAGTAGTTACTGGTCTAGGTATTAAAAGAGACAAGAAAGCCTTAGGTTTCTCTCAACAATCCGTAAAGGGTGAAGAATTAGTTAAAGCAAAAGAAACTGATATTTCTAACGCTTTAGCTGGTAAAATTTCTGGGGTACAGATTGTAGGTAACGCAAGTTCTACTTTCGGATCTTCTCAAATTAAATTAAGAGGTGAAACAAACGTTTTGTATGTGGTTGATGGTGTAAAAGTATATGCTTCTTCAGACATTAACACAGACAACGTTGCTGATATTTCTGTACTTAAAGGGGGTTCTGCAACAGCGATTTATGGTCCTGAAGGTAGAAACGGAGTTATTGTTATTACAACTAAGCTAGCCAAAAAAGGTGAGGCTACTGTAGATGTAGATTACGCTACAACTATAAACTCTGTAACTAACTTAGCAGGTTTTCAAAATGAATATGGTGGTGGATATCAACAAGATTTCCCGCTTTTCTCTTACAATCCTGCAATAGATCCTGCTTCATGGGCATCTTTTAATGGTCAAAAAATTCCTGAGTATTATGCAGATGAGTC
This sequence comes from Flavobacteriaceae bacterium, assembly GCA_041689245.1. Lineage (GTDB taxonomy): Bacteria > Bacteroidota > Bacteroidia > Flavobacteriales > Flavobacteriaceae > Polaribacter. Next base: position 1,138 of record JBDNGO010000110.1, read on the forward strand.
TTGGGGTCCTAAATTAGATGGAACAATGGTTCGTCACTGGGATTCATGGATTAAAGGAGCTCCAACTTTTGGGGAATTAAGAGCTTGGTCACCGTCTGCAAATGATTCTAATACGTTCTATGAAGTTGCTTTAACTCAAAACGCTTCAATTGCATTTAATAAAGCAGACGAGAAATACTCAATTAGAACTTCTGTTTCTTATATAGAGCAAAATGGTGTAATACCAAACTCTAAAAAAGAACAAACAAGAATTGCGCTTAACGCAAAATACAATGTTTCTGATAAATTAGAGTTTTTTGCAAACATCAACTATGAAAACAGATTTTTATTAAACGATCCTGAACAAGGATATGCGAATTTAGGATCTAACTTTAAGCAATGGTGGCAAAGACAATTAGATATGAAGAGATTAAGAAACTACGAGCAGTATGGTCAAATTGTTTCTTGGAACATTAATGGTCCACGTGACCCATCTCCTTTATATTGGGATATGCCTTACTTCCATTCTTATGAGAACTTAAATCACCAAAACAAAAATTCAGTTTTTGGTAAAGTTGGTGTAAATTATACATTTAATGACAATATAACATTTACAGCAGAAGTTAGAAGAACTTTTAACGCGTATGCTAATGATGATAGAGGTACAACTAAAAGTAAGTTAGATACTCCTTTCTATTCACAATCTACGTCACAAGCAAATAATAAAGAATTTTTTGCAATGGCTAACTATAACAACAAGTTTATGGCTGATAAGCTAGATGTAGATGTAAGTGTTGGTACAGAATTGAGTGAATACAAGTATCAGTCTTTAAGTGCTAATACAGTTGGTGGATTAACAATTCCTTTGTTCTATAATTTAGCTGGTTCTAAAGATCCTGTTAACACAAGCACAAGCATTTCCCAAACACAATCTAGAAGTGTTTTTACAAAAGCTTCTGTTGGATATGACAACATGGTCTATTTAGATGGTTCTTATAGACTTGACTGGAAATCTACTGCAACACCAGATAAAAACAGAATTGATACGTATGGAGTCTCTGCAAGTTTCTTAGCGCATAAAATAATCCCTAAAAATGATCTTTTAAACTTTGCTAAACTTAGAGCTGGTTATTCTACGTCTCCATTTTTCCCTAATGCATACCAAATTTCTAGCATATACAATGTAGGAAATTTATATAATGGATTCGGAACTTTAGCCGTTTCTACTACTCAAGCAAATGCTGCCTTAGAAGGTGGTGTTAGAAAAGAGTTAGAAATAGGTACAGAGATGTATTTCTTTAACAATAAAATCCAAATAGATTTAACCTATTTTAATAGAAAAGATGAAGGGATTCCTGTAGGTGTACCTTTAGATGGCGCTACTGGTTATTCTAGTGTAACAGTTAATGCTGGTAAAACAACTTCTTCTGGTCTAGAATTAGGTTTATCTGGTGATGTTATTAGAACTAAAGACTTTACTTTTGGTCTAGCTTTAAACTTAGCAACATTATCTAAAGTAGTAGACTTTATTTACGATGGTGTTATCTCTAGAGATTTAAGTTCATTTTCTTCTAATTTATTATTACAAGAAAGAGTTGGTGAAGAGTGGGGATTGTTCTATGGTAGAGGATTCGCAAACGGTGCTAACGGAGAAATCATGTATAAATCAAACGGTAATTTCGCTCTACAACCTAACAAATTTTTAGGTTCTTTATTACCAGATTTTACAGGTGGTGTGTCAACAAACTTCGATTATAAAAACATGAGCTTAAGCTTAGGTTTTGATTTCCAAGTTGGTGGTAGATATTACTCAAGAACAGAAAGATATATGGATCACTCAGGTTTAACTTCTATAACTGCAGGATTAAACGACAAAGGAAATCCTTTAAGAGACCCTGTTGCTTCTGGTGGTGGTGTTCATATTGTTGGTGTATTACAAACTGGTACAGATGCTAGTGGAAATCCAATTTCTGATGGTACTGTTGTTGATAGATACGTAGATGCTCAAGGATATTTTTCTTCTGGTAATTTAGGTAATTCTTATGAAAATAATGTACACGATGCTACATATGCAAAATTAAGATCTATTAGATTTAACTATACTTTAAATAAAGATTTCATTAACAAATTTAATATTAAGTCTGCTTCTATTGGAGCTTTTGCAAATAATGTATGGTTAATATACTCTACTGTTTCATGGATTGATCCTTCAGAACTTGAAAAAAGATCTGGAATCAACTGGGCTGAAGCTGGTACATTACCACAGACAAGATCATTCGGATTGAACTTAAAATTAACATTTTAAACTATAAATAAAATGAAAAAAACAATTAAAAAAATAGCTGTCTTTATGTTTGCCGCTACTGTCATCAGTTCATGTAATACTGTTGATTTTGGAGACATAAATGACAACCCAAATGGACCCACAGCTGCCATTACATCTCAATTACTATCAAGCGCTCAAATATCAGTGTCAGGTATTATTACAGATGAAACTGGTATAAATTTTGTGCAGCATCTTGCAGAAGGACAGTATCCTGGATCTTCTAAATATGTTACATTAACTTATAGTTATAATGGATATTACACAGGGCCTGTTCAAAATTTAAATAGAATTATTGAAGTAAATTTAGATGCTGATCAAGCAGCTGTTGTTTCTCAGTTTGGAAACAACGATAACCAAATAGCAGTTGCTAAATTGTTAAGAGCATATTTCTTACATTATATGACTGACCAATGGGGAGCTTTACCTTGGACGGAAGCCTTTAAAGGTATTGATGGAACACAACCTAAATTTGATAGTCAACAATCATTATACACCTTTATGTTTAGTGAAATTGATGATGCTCTAGGAAGAATGAATGCAAATGCTGGACCTCAAGGAGATATGATCTTCGGAGGAGACATGGCTAAATGGGCTACTTTTGCTAACACATTAAAAATGGTCATGGCTTTAAGAATCTCTGATGCTGATGCTGCAACTGCTAAAACTAAATTTGAACAAGCTGTTGCTTCAGGAAAATTAATTTCTAGTAATGCATCTAACATAAGATTTACTTATGGTTCTGATGACGGTAGTGATAACCCTTGGCAAGATAGATTTGAAAGCCGTGAAGATTACGTGATATCAGAAACGTTGATGGATGCTATGGACGCAAATACTGATCCTAGAAAATTTAAATACACTAAGCCTGCTTTTAACGGAGCAGTAACTGCAAATGGTAACAATGCTTATAAAGGTGCGCCAAACGGTAAAGTAAATGGTAATACAAAAGATTTTGCTTTTATTACGAATACTGTAATTGAAGATCCTGTTTACAAAGTTGCAATCTATACCTATGCACAAACTAAATTTTCTTTAGCTGAAGCAGCATTGAAAGGTTGGAATGTTGGTGGTGGTACTGCTGCAGCTCACTTTAAAGCTGGTATAGAAGCTTCTATGATGTCTTGGAGTGTTTCTACTGCTGATATGGATACATATACTGCAGCTCATAATACTGTAAGTATGGCAAATATCGCTTACGAAAAGTGGATGGCTTTATATTTAAATGGACCTGAGGCTTGGGCTGAATGGAGAAGATTAGATGCACCTGCATTAACTCCTTCTATTTATGCAAATGACCGAAGAATTCCAGTAAGATATGCTTATTCTTCTACTGTAGGAGATAATAACCCAGTTAATTATGCTGCTGTTATTGCATCACAAGGGCCAGATAATTTACACACTAAATTATGGTGGGATAAAAACTAAATTATAGAAATATAATTTAACTCTTAAAAAAGTTAAAAGCTGTAAAGAGAAATCTTTACAGCTTTTTTTTTATACATAAATTTCGTTTAGGGAGTTAATAATATCAAAAATAAATGTTAAAAAATTATGTTTTGTGATAAATAATTAGCACTTTTGTAACAATTAATTCAAATAATTATACAATGAAGACAAAGTTTAATGGAATCTTGACACTTTTATTAGTGTTTGTTGTGCAAATAAGTTTTGCACAAGACAAGACTATTTCAGGAACTGTAACAGACGCATCTGGTGCATTGCCTGGAGTAAGTATTTTAATTAAGGGAACAACAACTGGTACAGAAACAGATTTTGATGGTAAATACACCATTAAAGCAAAATCTGGTAACGTATTAGTTTTTAGATACCTTGGTTATAAGACGGTTGAAAAAAGCATTTCTAACGCTACAACAATCAACGTAACATTAGCAGAAGACGCTAACGTTCTTGACGAAGTCGTAATTTTAGGGTATGGATCTCAGAAAAAAACAGAAATTACTGGTTCAACAGTTCAGATAAATTCTGAAGAGATTGAATTGGTCCCTGTTTCTACAGTAGATCAAGTTCTACAAGGAAAAGTTGCTGGTCTAGTATTTAATGGTAATTCTGGTACTCCAGGTTCTACTACAGATATTAGAATTAGAGGTGTGAGTTCAATTACTGCTGGTAATGAACCATTATATGTAATTGATGGTGTACCAATGAACAACGATAACGTATCTGCTACAGGTTCGGGTTCTTCTTTATCTGCATTATCATCTATTAACAGTAATAACATTGCAAGCATTACAGTACTTAAAGATGCATCTGCAACAGCTGCTTATGGAGCAAGAGGTGCAAACGGTGTAATTTTAATTACAACGAAAGCTGGTAAAGCTGGTAAAACTACTTTTAGTTTTAGCTCTTCTGTAGGTTTTTCTAATGATGCTACAGATGGCCCAACGCCAATAACTGGAGCTCAAAGAGAAATGTTAATGTACGAAGCATTATATAACACCTATGGCGCTAGTTATGGTTTAAGTAATGTTGCTGACGCAAAAAACTGGTATAATGCTACTGGATATTTTGGAGATGATTATAAAGTTTGGAATGCAGACGGGAGACCTGAAGCAAATTGGGCTGAAGTAATTAAGAACAAAGATGCTATGTTTCAAGAATATAACATAAGTGGTAGTGGTGGTGATGAAAATCATACCTTTTACGCTTCTTTAGGGTATTATAACCAAGAAGCAACGGTAATTGGTTCTACTTTTGATAGAGTTTCTGGTGCAATTAATTTTTCTAAAAACATTACTGACAAGCTAACGTTTTCTACAAAAAATACTGCATCACATACATTTCAAGATGGTTTATTAGAATCTAGTTCCTATTTTTCTTCACCACGTACGGTAAAGTTCTTTATGCCTGGTATTGATCAACCATATAACAAAGACGGAACTATTAATTTGAATACAACCTTACCAAATCCATTATGGATTGCACAAGAAGATATTGATGATTCAAAATTTACTAGAATAATTTCTAATAACTTATTTGAATGGGAAACTCCAATCGAAAATTTAAAATTAGGGTCTAGAATTAATATCGATTATCAAGTTTATAACTATAAAAGATATAGAAATAGAATAAGTGGAGATGGATCTGGTTCAAACGGTTATGCTTGGGCTGCTCATAGAAACAATGTAACATATGTCTTTGCAAACACGTTAGATTATACATATAATATAACAGATGAGCATCAGGTAGATTTCACGGTAGTACAAGAATTTCAAAAAAATAGAAGTTTATACTTAGATGGAGATGGAGACAACTTTGCAACTGATGGATTGACAAACCTAGCTTCTGCTGGTAATCCAACTTCTGCTAGTTCTTCTTTCTCTGACTGGTCAGTAGCACGTTACTTAGGTTTAATGCACTACTCTGCTTTTAATGGTAGATATGTTCTTGATGGAACTTTTACTTATGAAGGAAACTCAAGATTTGCACCTGAAAAAAGATGGGGTAACTTCTGGTCTGCAGGGGCTGCATGGAACATTTATAAAGAAAGTTTTATGGAAAGTTTAGATTATATTAATAATTTAAAAGTTAGAGCTTCTTATGGGGTAACTGGTAATGCTAACATTGGGTTAAATTCTTACCAAGCCTTATTTGGTTTTGGAGGAACTTATGCTGGTGGTGGTGCTATTAACCCTGCAACTTTTGGTAATAGCGAATTATCATGGGAAACTTCTCATACATTTGATGTAGGAGTTGATGTTGGATTATTCCAAAATAGAATTAGTGCTTCTATCGGATATTATCAAAGAGAATCTAAAGATTTATTATTAAATGTTCCTCTTTCTTTAACTACTGGATTTACTTCTCAAACGAGAAACATTGGTAGAATGGAAAACAAAGGATATGAAGTTGAGTTTAATGCTGATATTATTAGATCTGAAGACTTTAATTTTTCTGTAGGAGGTAATTTTGCTACAACTAAAAACGAAGTTTTAGAATTAGCAGTTGATGGTAACGGTAACGTTATTAATATTAGCGGTGGTTCTAGATCTAGAACAGAAGTTGGGCAGCCAGTTTGGGCATGGCATATGCAAAAATGGGCTAGTGTAGATCCTGCTAATGGAGATGAATTATATTACATCAACGGTAAAGATGGCGCAACTACAAACAACTTTAACCTTGCTGAAAGAGCATTTCAAGGTGGTAGTGCAATTCCAACTTTAACTGGTGGGTTAAATGTACATTTAGATTACAAAGGATTTTTCTTAGACTTAAATGGATATTACGCAGGTGGGCATAAAGTTTATGAAGACTGGCATAGATATACAAATGGTACAGATTTCTTTTCTACCTTATATTATTCAGGTGTAGATGCTATTTTAGATAGATGGCAAAAACCTGGAGATACAGGAACTAGATTTGGTAGAATGCAAGCAAGAACAATCCCTTGGCAAAGTAATTCAAAATTCTTATATGATGGTGATTACTTTAGACTTAAGAACGTAACTTTTGGTTATAATATAGATGCTAAAACTTTAGAATCTATTGGGGTTTCATCTGCAAGGTTTTTCGTAAGAGGTACAAACTTATTTACATGGGTTAAATCTGACAACTTAAAATATGACCCAGAGACAAATGCTAGTGGTACTGCTGGATTAACAACTCCTCCAGTTAAATCTGTCATTTTTGGTATTAACATTAAATTTTAGAGATCATGAAAAAAATAAATAAATTATTTACAACACTTTTCATCTTTACGTTAATATTTTCTTCATGTAATACTACTGATTTAGACCCAAGTCTAGAACAAAGTAAATCTGTAGAAGGAAGTATAAAAACAGTTTCAGATGTAGAAGGTATTATTAAAGGAGCCTATAATGTATTTACAGGTTCAGGATATTATGGTAGAGATTTTATCATAAATGGTGAAGTTCGTTCTGATAACTGTTTTTCAAACGGTAACTCTGGACGTTTTACTACACAAGCGTCTTTAGAATATAACGCCAACTCGGGTTTTATGTTTGATGAGGCATATAGTGCTATTGCAATTGCAAATATTGTTATTGCTACTGATCTATCAACGTTAACTGGTGATGCAGCTTTTGGAGTTCATCTTCAAGGGCAAGCATATGCTATTAGAGCATTAGCTCATTTTGACTTAGTTAAACAATATGGACAGCAAAATGCAGGGGGTACTTTAGGAGTTCCTTATGTTAAGGAATTTAAAGGAGCTGATTTATTTCCATCTCGTGCAACTATAGCTTCAAACAAGGCTGATATTTATACAGATTTAGAGGCGGCTTACTCAAAAATGAGCGCAACTTATTTTAATAGCTCAAGAGAATTTATGTCTCAAATGACAGCAAAAGCTTTAGAATCTAGAGCGGCTATTTACTTTGGAGATTACCCTAGAGCAAAAAGTGCTGCTGCAATTGTTATAAATTCAGGTTTATACCCCGTGATGTCAGCTGCAAACTATGTTTCTTCTTGGGCAGGTAAAGGTAATGGAAATTCAATTTTTGAATTAGCTTTTAGCCCAACTGATAATGCTGGTATTAATGGTTTAGCATATATCTATAGAACAACTGGTGGTGGAAGCTACGGAGATGTTCAAGTTATTGATGGAGTTGATGGTATTTATGCTACTGGAGATGTAAGAAAAGGTGTTCTAGGAATGGAAGGTTCTATGCTTAGAAATATTGCTAAATGGCCAGTAAATCAAGGATATGACAACGTTGTTGTTATAAGAATAGAAGAAGTTATTTTAAATTATGCTGAAGCATTATTTGAAGAAGGTTCTTCTGGACCTGCAATCACTCAATTAAATGCTATAACAAGCAAAAGAGGAGCTGCAGCTTATACAACAATTTCTAAAGCAGATATTTTAAATGAAAGAAGAAAAGAGTTAATGTTTGAAGGTTTTCGTTTTGATGACTTAATGAGAACAGGAGCTGGACTTGTTAAATCTTCAATTCAACAAAATTTTGCTGCTACACTTACGTACCCTAATAATGCATTTGCATGGCCAATTCCACAAAGTGAAATTGACGCAAATTCAAATATGGTTCAAAATGCCGGATATTAATTAAGTATTCGAATTATAAAAGAAACCACCTCAATTGAGGTGGTTTTTTTATTTATAATTACATTTGTAGTATGGAAGTTAAAACAGAAATAATCTTTGGGCTTAGAGCTATTATTGAGGCTATACATAGTGGCAATACTATTAGTAAAGTATATTTACAAAAAGAATTAAAAGGTGCTTTATTTTCTGAATTAAATGGTTTAATAAAAGCAAATGGGATATCTACAAGTAATGTTCCTGTTGAGAAATTAGATCGATTATCAAAAAACAACAATCACCAAGGAGCTGTTGCTCAAATATCTCCAATAGATTTTTATGATTTAGAAGCGTTAATTGAAACTACACTAAAAAAAAATGAAACTCCTTTATTCTTACTCTTAGATCAAATCTCTGATGTTAGAAATTTTGGAGCCATTATTAGGACTGCAGAATGTACAGGTGTAAACGGAATAATCATCCAAAAAGATGGAAGTGCTCCTGTAAATGCAGAAACCATAAAAACTTCTGCTGGGGCAGCATTTAAAGTCCCAATTTGTAAAGTTGATCATATAAAAGATGCTTTATTTATATTACAAGCGTCAGATATTAAAACAGTTGCGGCTACAGAAAAAACAGACAATTCTATTTTTGATATCAATTTTAATCAACCAATTGCTATTATTATGGGTTCTGAACATAGAGGCGTAAATCCTTCTATTTTAAAAATGGTAGATTATAAAGCGAAGCTTCCAATTTTAGGAGAAATAGAGTCTTTAAACGTTTCTGTTGCTTGTGGTGCTTTTTTATATGAAACAGTTAGGCAAAGGTTCGTTGTTAAAAAATAGTTACCTACTTATCTTCTTCAGAAAGCTCCTCCTCTATTTTAGTAGGATTAAAATTACCATCCTCATCAAAAAATAAATCGAATTCTGTTTGTTTAAATTCGTATTGTTCTTTAACAATTCCTTTTTGCTTAAAAACAAAAGCAAAAAACAATCCCACTAAAAAACCAGATAAATGTCCTTCCCAAGAAACACCTTCTTTAATTGGGAAAACATACCAAACCATACTTCCGTATAAAAAAATGACAATTAAAGAAACTGCTACTAATTGAAATTGTTTTTTAATGATTCCTGAAAAAAAAATAAAACTAAAAACTAAATATACAATTCCACTTGCACCAATGTGATATGCTTCTCTAGCAATTATCCAAGTTAATAAACCAGATAAAAATCCGCCAAAAAGCAGAACTTTTAAATAAACAGATCTATAAAAGTAGATTAAAAACGATATTAAAACAAATAAAGGAATTGAATTATTAAAAAGGTGGTTTGTGTCGCTATGAATAAAAGGAGAGAATAAAACCCCCTTTAAACCGCTAAAATTTCTTGGTAAAATACCGGCTGTTGTAAAATTTAATAAAAACCGTATTTCAATCCAATATACAGCCCAGATTGAGAAAATAAAAAAGAAAGGAATTAATAAAACTTCTTTCGTAAACTTTAGTTGAGTGTTCGTTTTCATCCCTTTAAATTTAGCAAAAATTCAGCCAATTATAATTTACTGAAAATCTGTCATAAAACTTTCCTATTTTTACTGTATGAACGAGCCATTAGCAGAACGTATTAGACCTAAAAATTTAGATGACTATATTAGTCAGCAACATTTAGTTGGTAAAAACGGAATTCTTACAAATCATATCAAACAAGGCATTATTCCCTCATTAATTCTGTGGGGACCTCCAGGAATTGGAAAAACCACACTTGCTACTATTATTGCTCAAGAATCTGATAGACCATTTTACACGTTAAGTGCTATTAGCTCTGGTGTTAAAGACGTAAGAGAAGTTATTGAAAAGGCAAAAAGTAGTGGTGGCTTATTTACAAGTAAAAACCCAATTTTGTTTATTGATGAAATTCATCGTTTTAGTAAATCTCAACAAGATTCTTTATTAGGCGCCGTAGAAAAAGGTTGGGTAACATTAATTGGAGCAACTACAGAAAACCCAAGCTTTGAGGTGATTCCTGCCTTACTTTCTCGTTGTCAGGTGTATATTTTGAATTCGTTTGACAAGGAAGATCTAATTGCTTTACTTGATAGAGCCATTAAAAAAGATGTATTTATTTCTAAACGCAAAATAAAATTAATAGAAACCGATGCTTTAATACGAGTTTCTGGCGGTGATGCAAGAAAGCTTTTAAATATTTTCGAGCTATTGGTTAATTCATCAGAAGATCCTGTTAAAATTACCAATAAATTTGTCTTAGAAAAAGTTCAAAAAAATACGGTTCATTATGATAAAACTGGAGAACAGCATTACGATATTATTTCTGCATTTATAAAATCTATTCGAGGAAGTGATCCGAATGCAGCTGTGTATTGGTTAGCGAGAATGATTGAAGGAGGAGAAGATGTAAAATTTATTGCTAGACGATTATTAATTTTAGCTTCAGAAGATATTGGAAACGCAAATCCGACAGCTTTAATTTTAGCAAATAATACGTTTCAGGCAGTTTCTATAATTGGCTATCCAGAATCAAGAATTATTTTAAGTCAGTGTGCTATTTATTTAGCTAATTCGGCAAAAAGTAATGCTTCTTATCAAGCAATTGGAAATGCTCAAGAATTAGTTAGAAAAACTGGCGATTTACCTGTGCCATTCCCTTTAAGAAATGCTCCAACAAAATTGATGAAAGAGTTGGATTATGGCAAAAACTATAAATACTCTCACAATTATGAGAACAGTTTTGTGAGTCAAGAATTTTTACCTGAAGAAATAAGCAATACAAAATTATATGAGCCCGGAAATAATGCTAGAGAAAATGCTTTTAGAGAAGTGCTGAAAAATAAATGGAAAAACAAGTATGATTATTAAAATTTTACTTGATATTCTTCCTGAATAAGAATATTGTTTTCATAATACTCAGCAATCCAATTAGAATTATTTTTATAAAAAATTCCGTTTTTACCTTCAATAATAAACAGGTTTTCTTGTTTTGTCTTTAAAAGGTTAAAAATCACTTTTGGAGTTCTATCTACTAATTGAAATCCATTATTAATAGCTTGTGCATACAATACATTTTCTATTTCTGTTTGTACTTTTGTCACTTTATCAGGAATTGTTAGACTAGGAACAACAGTTTTTTCATCAACTTTAGAAACTAATTTAAGTGTTTCTGGCACTTTTACAATTGCCTTGGTAATAATTTTTTGTGGTTTGTATGAATACTTTTCAAGTATTGGATCTTTAAAAGCATTTCGTATTGCTTCATGAAAAGATTTTTCATATTCTTTTTCTTTACTTTTTCCAACAATACTGGTGTAAATTATTTTATCATAACAGTCTTTTAAAACCACATTTACTTTTGTTGTAAGCATCGTTGAAGCATCATTTATTGAAGCAAATAAAGATGAACATCTATTGGTTTTTAAATCTTCTGGTAATTCATCTGTACTTAAATAGGTTGTAAATCCATATTTATTAAAAAGAAATTTGGTTAATGAACTCGTTTGATATTGATCTGCTTTTTCAAAAAAGTCAAACTGGTTTGCTACAACAACATATTTATAATTGTTAACGGTTTGCTGTCCAAAAAGCGAAAAACTAATTATAAAAAATCCTAAAACAACTATTTTCTTCATTTACGTAAGTGTTCTTTATCAACAATGAATAGTGTTTAAAGATATTGTTTTATTTGTAAAAGATGAGAAACAGATGTGTATTTTTCTCCATTAAATATAAGATTTTCTAAATTAAAATGGATACTTGAAATTCCGCAATTTAATGCGCCCATAATATCTGCCTCTAAATTATCTCCAATCATAACACTATTATCTGCCTTTGCACTTGCTTTCTCTAATGCAAACTCAAACACTCTCGGATTTGGTTTCTTAACGCCTACAGATTCAGATGTAATAATTTTATTGAAATATTTCTTGATTCCAGATTTTTCTAATTTTAAATTCTGAACTTCTTCAAATCCATTTGTAATAATGTGTAATTCGTATTTTGGCTGCAAATACTCTAACAATTCTATAGCGCCCTCAAATAAATAATTATTTGATGGTAATTCATTTATATATTCTTCTGATAATAAATAAATTAAATCATCACTTATAGGGTAGTTTAATTTATCAAAAGTATCTTTTAATCTACCATATCTTAAATTTTCTTTACTCACTTTTTCATCTCTATATAGTTTCCAATAGTTGAAATTAATTGGAGAATATTCTGATAAAAAATCTTGCAATTCTAATTGAATGTTGTGCACTTTAAAAAGTTGCTCAAAAGTAAGATTAGAATTTTTTTCAAAGTCCCATAACGTATGATCCAAATCAAAAAAAATGTGTTTTATTTTCATATGGTAAAAATATAAATATAAACCAAACCTTAAAACTCTTTTAAGTCTTTATATTTGTAACTAAAGTTTACCTGTTTTTGACTAAAAAATTACATATCCTTTTTCTATGTAGTTGGTTTCCTTCAAAGGAATATCCAACGAATGGAGATTTTATTCAAAGACATGCAGAAGCAATTAGTTTAAAACATAATGTTTCTGTTTTACACATTGTGTCAAGTAAAAAAATTGCAAAAACCACTATTAAAAAAGATATTGATGCCAATCTTACAACTTATGTTGGTTATGTAAAACACACAGAAAACTCTATTTTAAAAGCAATTCGTTTTTACAAAACATATATTCAAATTTTAAGATTAATTGGTAATTATGATGTTATTCATGTAAATACGTTGTACCCGTTTGGGATATTTGCATTGCATCAAAAAATTTTAAAACGAAAATCTTTTATCATTTCTGAACATTGGACAGGTTTTTTAAATTCTAGAAAAAACAGGATTTCATGTTTTCAAAAAATGTGCTCAAAACTGATTGTAAAAAAAGCTGCTTTTGTTTGTCCTGTTAGTGATGAATTAAAAAATGGAATGCAGAATTCAGGTTTAAAAGGAAATTATTTTCCTGTTGGAAATGTTGTTGATACCAAAATTTTTATTCCTTCAAATCAAAAAAGAAAAGAATTTACAATCGTGCACGTTTCAGGTTTAAATGATGCTCAAAAAAATATAAACGATATGCTAAAAGTTGCCAAACTTTTAGAAAAAGAAATTGAAGTCTTTAGCTGGACATTTATTGGTGGAACATCAGAAAAATATCAAAAACTGATTTCTGAATTGCAATTTAAGACTGCTAATATTGAGTTTATCAATCATGTCTCCCAAAAAGAATTGGCATCACATTTACAAGAAGCAACTATTTGTGTTTCATTTAGCAATTACGAAACATTTGGTATTGTAATGCCCGAAGCGATTGCATGCGGAACTTTTGTAATATCAACAAATACAGGTATTTTAAACGAATTAAAACCTCAAGATTTCTTTTCGATTATTCCTTTAAAAGATAAAAATACGTTGGTTACAGAAATTGTAAAACAATATAAAAACCCAACAAAACTCAATACAGAAAAAATGCACTCATACATACAGACTAAATTTAGTCAAGAAATTATTTCTGATGTATTTTCTAATTTATATTATAAAATAGTAAGCAAAAAAAATTGAATTTATTAAAAAATTACATACAAAATTTTGTTTCTAGATCTGGTAATTACATTTTATCAGCATCCATAGTTTCTAGACTTTTATCTTTTGTTGCTTCTTGGGTTGCGCTACAATTAATTCCTAATAAAGAACTTGGAATTGTTCTTTTTGGGTATAATATTATTGTGTTTATCATTCCAATAGGTGGTTTTGGATTGCATCAAAGTTTATTAAGATTTGGTTCTTTATTAAAAACCAATAAAGAGAAAAACAGTTTGTTTAGGTATACTTTTTTTAAAGGAATCTGGGCTACATTCATATTAATTTTCATTCTTCTTTTAGCAAGTATTTTTATTAATTTTAAATTCGAAAACACAAAATATTATCTCGCTTTTTTATCAATAATATTAATTCCGGCTTATATCTTTGAGTTGATTAAAATTCAGTTTAGACTTCAACATAAAAACAAATTATTTGCATTTACAGAAATAATTTTCACTTCAATTTTAACTATTTCTGTATTGATTTTAAGTTATTATTTTAAAGAAAAAGGATATGCAATGGCGTTAGTTTTAACACCTACACTTTCTGTGCTTTTTTTTATTAAAAAGTTTAAATCTGATTTACTTTTCAAGGAAAAACTAACGATCATAAATCGTAAATTTTGGAGTTATGGGATTTTTGCAAGCTTTTCTAATGTGGTCACTCAATTGTTATTTGTAATTGATATTTTGTTGATTGGTCTTTTATTAAATGATGCAGAAATGGTTACCAATTACAAATATATTTCCTTAATTCCGTTAAGTTTATTGTTTTTACCAAGAGCTTTTATAAATACCGATTTTGTTGCCTTTACAGAAAATATTTACAATAAAAAATACATTATAGAATACATTAAAAGTTACTTATCGCTTTTTACTATTTTAAGCATTGGTTTTTGTGTTTTCTTCGGGGTGTTTTCAGGTTTTATTTTAAATCTGTTTGATGCAAACTTTACACAATACAAAACTTCTTTTCTAATTTTAATAGTTGGTGTTTGTGGAATATTAATTTTTAGAGGATTATTTGGGAATTTATTGTCATCAATTGGTAAAGCACATGTAAATTTTTACATCACTTCTGTTGCGTTGCTGATAAATGTTTTTAGCAATTATTATATGATTCCTAAATACGGAATAAAAGGCGCAGCGATAACTTCTGCTTCTTTAATGTGGATTACAGGAATTGTTTCTGCGATTGTTTTTTGGAAGCTTTACAGCAACCATTTTTTAAGTAAAAAATAAGTTTCAGGTTTCGCTCCAAAGCTTTTAAAAAATGATGCAATTCCAGAGAGCTGAGAACCTTCAAAATCGAGTATTCGTTTTGTGTTTGAGTATTCTTTAATTACATCGTTTAACAACAAACTTGCAACTTGTTTTTCTTTTCCGATTTTAGATACTGCAGAGAATAAGTAAATTATTCTTTGTGAATCTAACATAAAAGCAGCGCCTCCAATTAATTCATTATTAATTTTTACCCCAATTATTTTTACTTTCTTTTTACTTTTTAAAACCTCAACTAATTTTATGAGTTTTTTATATTCATTTTCTTCAATTTCTTTAAAAGAATAGTGTTTTTTAGATAACATCAACAATTCAGAAAAAGAGATTTCTTCAATATCAAATTGATTTTTTAAACTTTGCTGAATTGCACGCTTTCGTCCTTTAGAAAAACCTTTATAAAGAATTTCATACTCTTTATCTAATGATAGGATATAATTGTTTTTTGTAATGGTATATTCATTAGAAAAATTGTTTTCTGAATTAAATTGTAATGCTATTTTTAAAAACTCTCTAGGAATGTTTTTTAAAAAAAATTGGATTGTTTTTTCAGAGATTTCTTGCTTAGAAAAAACACCTAATTGTTGTGTGAAAAATGGTTGAGTAATATATGATATTAGAAATTTTTTCTGAAAAGGCAATGGCATCACAGCTTCATAATCATTCAAAACTAAAACATTCCAATTACTTGCAACAACATCTAAATACCAAGAATACGCATAAATTCTACTTTGCAAAGATTTAGAAATACAGGTATTGTATTTTTCTTCATTAATTTGATTTCTTTTTACAAGATGAATCATTTTAATCAGTAGCTATTTTTAACATAGATTCGTAAACTTTACTCCAACCTTTCCAACGTAAATAGTCGCTTAAACTTTCGTTATGAAACAGGGTGACAAAGGTTCCGTTTACTGCTTTTACTTCATTCTTCAATTCTCTAATTTTACCCAAAGACTGTCTTGGAGTTAATTCCATATAATCATTTAGAGTTGTGTCCATAAGTGCAAAAGGAACAATCTTTAATGGTGTTTGAATTTCGAAATCTAAATCGTAAAAATAAAATGGTGTACAGGTACTGGCTCTAAAACCAACATGACTTGCATACCCCATAGAATGATCTTCTTTTATTTCTAAATCGATTAAATGTTGGTACGTTTCTGGTAAACTAAATCGTAAATAATGTTGCCTAGATTTTTCCATTGGCATATTTGTAATTGCTTCTAATCGTTCTTTTTCTTTCTTTAAAATAGTTTCATCTTTCATAGAAAAGTAAGATGGATGCAAACCAACTTTTGCATAATCTCCCATTGATTTAATAAGCAATCTAAATTTGTTTTTTGCCGGAGAAACATTCGTATCAAAAGTGGTGTAATCTGCAACTAAAAAAAAGAATGTAGTATTTATGTTGTATTTATTTTTAAGCGCTAAAATTGCATCAAAAGTATTGTAAGGATCTTTTTTAATATTTGTTATTACTGCAAATCTATCCCAAAAATTTCTCAATTTAAAGGAAAAAAAATCTTTGATAAACGCTCCAAAAGTTCTAACCAAACTTTTATACTTATAAGCATATGCATTATCAATATCTATTGTAGAAATGTATTTATATGTACGCGTTTTATAACTGTAATCTGGAAATTTTTCTTTTAGCTTTTCTACTAATTTATAAGCCCAAATATCTACCAAAGGTTTTTCTAAAAATCGATATTTAAAGGCCAAGCTTTGCTCTGCTGTAAAACGCTCATGATCATCTCTAACATGAGGTAAATACTCTTCGTATCTGCTTAATAAATAAAAACTCGCAGCAAAAACATCAAACGGAATTACAGATTTTGATCCAGAGTTAAAAAAACACGGAGTTTCTTCCCAATGAAAAACATTGATATCTAAATCGTTTACACCTTGTTCAAATAACAAATCGTTACTTCTAATAAAAAACTCACTTCCAAGTGGCGCTTTAGAATAGTTCATTTTCAAACCATTAAAAGCAATAAATTCTTCTATTTTAGTTGTGAAATCAACAGGGATTTGTAATACACGTGTAAAAATATGTTTAAAAACATATCGCAATCTTGGTGTTATTTTATGAGTATAAACTAGTATCAATTTTTGTAATTTTTTTTCTAATTAAAGCATTTCGCTATCTGCAAAGCTAAAATAATCTTTTTGTGTGATAATTAAATGATCCAGCAATTTTATATCTAATGTTTGCCCAGCTTCTTTAATTTTTTGGGTTAAGATTTCATCAGATTTACTTGGTGTTAATTTTCCTGAAGGATGATTGTGACACACAATAATACCAACAGTTGCCAGCTCAACTGCTTTTTTAAACAACAATCTTACATCAACCATTGTAGCTGTTATTCCTCCTTTACTTAATTGTTTTTTAGCAATTACTTTGTTTGAATTATTTAAATACAACACCCAAAATTCTTCATGTTGTAATTCTCCAATAATTGGTTGTAAAATTTGAAAAGCATCTTTACTTCTTTTTATGATTGGTTTCTTTTCAACTTGTTCAAAATGTCTTCTTTTCCCTAATTCTAAAGCCGTAATAATACTAACTGCTCTTGCTTCTCCTATTCCTTTAAACTCTTTTAATTGTTCAAAAGTTAAAGCGGCCAACTCATTAATATTATTATTTACAGAGTTTAAAATTCTTTTGCTTAACGCAACAGCACTTTCTTTTTTTGTTCCAGAACCTATAAGAATTGCGATAAGTTCTGCATCTGTTAAAACAGATTTCCCTTGAAGGATTAAT
>JBDNGO010000111.1:0-1313 GCA_041689245.1 Flavobacteriaceae bacterium
TGTTTGGACAAATGAATGAACCACCTGGAGCACGTGCAAGAGTAGCATTATCAGGATTAACAATAGCAGAGTATTTCCGTGATGGAGCTGGAGAATCTCAAGGAAAAGATGTTCTTTTCTTTGTAGATAACATTTTCCGCTTTACACAAGCAGGTTCTGAAGTTTCTGCATTATTAGGACGTATGCCTTCTGCGGTAGGTTATCAACCAACATTAGCAACAGAAATGGGGGCAATGCAAGAGCGTATTACTTCTACTAAAAAAGGGTCTATTACTTCGGTACAAGCAGTTTATGTACCAGCGGATGATTTAACAGATCCAGCACCAGCAACAACTTTTGCGCATTTAGATGCAACAACAGTATTATCTCGTAAAATTGCAGAGCTTGGTATTTATCCTGCGGTAGATCCATTAGATTCTACTTCAAGAATTTTATCTGCAGATATTTTAGGGGATGAGCATTATAATACGGCAACAGCAGTAAAACAATTATTACAACGGTATAAAGAATTACAAGATATTATTGCAATTTTAGGGATGGAAGAATTATCTGAAGAAGATAAATTAGCTGTACATAGAGCAAGACGTGTACAACGTTTCTTATCTCAACCTTTCCATGTAGCTGAGCAATTTACAGGAATTCCTGGAGTATTAGTTGATATTAAAGACACGATTAAAGGATTTAATATGATTATGGATGGGGAGTTAGATAAATACCCTGAAGCAGCATTTAACTTACGAGGATCAATTGAAGATGCAATTGATGCTGGAGAAAAAATGTTAGCTGAAGCTTAAAACTAAAAAAGATATGTTTTTAGAAATTGTAACACCAGAAGCTATTTTGTTTTCATCAGATGTAGATTCTATTTCTGTACCGGGTAAAGATGGAAATTTTCAAATGTTAAATAATCACGCACCAATTGTTTCTGTTTTAAAAGAAGGAATAGTGCAAATTCATGTTCATACTCAAGAGCATTTAGAGATGGATATGATTAGTGGTAAATTAGAGCCCCATATAGATGATGATAAAGTGTTAACTTTAGCAATAAATTCTGGAACGATTGAAATGAAAGACAATAAAGTAATATTATTGGCAGACTAATTTTAATAAGCGCATAAAAAAAGTCCTCATTTTTATGAGGACTTTTTTTATGCGCTTATTGTCCCGTCCTAAAATAGCGATACACAAAAAGTATCCTAATGGAAAAATCACAAGAAGCACGCTACATTAAGCGAACCCAAAAAGACTATTCGATGTCTTTTAAATTAGAAGTTGTACAAGCAATAGAGCAAGGAAAGACTTCTATTATCCAA
>JBDNGO010000112.1:0-2117 GCA_041689245.1 Flavobacteriaceae bacterium
CCAACTGGTGGAGAAGGATTTGCTGATCCTCCGCGCACTTGTAATTTAACAACCTTACTTACTTCTTTTGCCATTTTTTAAACTTTTAGTTTAAGACTTTTTGAATCGTGGAAGCTCATCAAAAAATCAATTTCTATTTGTGTAACAATTATGAAATTTTATCTACTTGCATATAGCTCAATTCTAATGGAGTTTTACGTCCAAAAATTTTCACCATCACTTCAAGTTTTCTTTTTTCTTCATTTATCTTTTCTACTGTACCATCAAATCCATTAAATGGCCCATCAACAACTTTTACTGTTTCTCCAATAATATATGGTATAGCAATGTTATCGTCCTGAACTGAAAGCTCATCAACTTTACCTAACATTCTATTTACTTCTGATTTTCTTAATGGAACTGGAGCACCACCTTTAGTTTCACCTAAAAAACCAATAACACCTGTTACAGATTTAATTACGTGTGGTACTTCTCCTGCTAAATTAGCTTCTACCATTATATAACCAGGAAAATAAACTCTTTCTTTGTGTATTTTTTTTCCGTCTTTAATTTGTATAACTTTTTCTTTCGGCACTAAAACTTGATCAACATAATCAGACAAGCCTAGTCTTGCAATTTCAGTCTCAATATAAGCTTGCACTTTATTTTCTTGACCTCCAATTGCTCTAACTACGTACCATTTCTTAATAGATTCAGCCATAATTAATTATTAAACATGGTAAAAAAGTTATTTAAACCTAATTGAAAAACGTAATCAACAGCAAAAACTGCTAATGCAAAAATTATAGTAAACACAGCAACAACTACCGTTTGTTTTTGTGCTTCTTCTCTAGATATCCATGTTACATGGTTACTTAGTTCTTCAAATGATTCTTTAATATATGTTATCATATTATTAGTTATTTGCACGGGCGGAGAGACTCGAACTCCCGACACCTGGTTTTGGAGACCAGTGCTCTACCAACTGAGCTACGCCCGTAAACACAAGGTGCTAACCCAATATATTGAGAAGCACCTTGAAATGTTATTAAATGAATTCTAGTTAAAGAATTTCAGTTACCTGACCAGCTCCTACAGTTCTACCACCTTCACGGATTGCAAAACGTAAACCAACATTCATTGCGATTGTAGAGTGTAATTCAACAGTAATTGTTAAGTTATCACCTGGCATAACCATTTCTACTCCAGTTGGCAAAGTAATTGTTCCAGTTACATCTGTAGTTCTTACATAGAACTGCGGACGATAGTTGTTATGAAATGGAGTATGACGTCCACCTTCTTCTTTTTTAAGGATATAAACCTCAGCTTTGAATTTATCATGTGGAGTTACAGAACCTGGCTTACAGATTACCATTCCTCTTTTGATTTGCTCTTTATCAATACCTCTTAATAAGATACCTGCATTATCTCCAGCTTCACCTCTATCTAAGATTTGACGGAACATTTCGATACCAGTAACAGTCGAAGTTAATTTTCCAGCTCCCATACCGATAATCTCTACTGGATCACCTGTCTTAGCAATACCTGCTTCGATACGTCCTGTAGCAACAGTTCCACGACCAGTAATTGAAAACACATCTTCAATTGGCATTAAGAAAGGTTTATCAACTTCTCTTAGTGGCTCTTCAATCCAAGCATCAACAGCTTCCATTAATTCCATTACAGAATCAATCCATTTTTGTTCACCATTCAATGCACCTAATGCAGATCCAGCAATTACAGGTCCATTCTCTCCATCATATTCATAGAAAGAAAGTAAATCTCTAATTTCCATGTCTACTAATTCTAATAGTTCCTCATCATCAACCATATCTACTTTATTCATAAATACAACCATTCTAGGAATTCCTACCTGGCGACCTAATAAGATATGCTCTCTAGTCTGTGGCATTGGTCCATCAGTTGCAGCTACTACTAAAATAGCTCCATCCATTTGAGCAGCACCAGTTACCATGTTCTTTACGTAATCCGCGTGACCAGGACAGTCAACGTGAGCGTAATGACGATTAGCTGTTTGATACTCTACGTGAGATGTATTAATTGTAATACCTCTTTCTTTTTCTTCTGGGGCGTTGTCAATTTGATCAAATGATAATGCTTTTGATAATCCTGCATCA
>JBDNGO010000113.1:0-19524 GCA_041689245.1 Flavobacteriaceae bacterium
GAAATGTAACTATTGGCGCCCCAGCTATAGAAGGAGCCGCAGTAACGGCTAAGATTTTAGGTCACTTAAAAGGTGATAAAGTAATCGTTTTCAAAAAGAAAAGAAGAAAAGGATACAAAAAGAAAAATGGACATCGTCAGTATTTAAGTGAAATTCAAATTGAATCAATCGCTTCATCTGGTGCTAAAAAAACAGTTAAAAAAGAGGCTGCTCCTAAAAAGGAAGCTGCTCCTAAGGCTGAGGTAAAAGAATCAGCAGCTACTGTTGATTATAGTTCAATGAATGTCGCAGAATTAAAAGCAGCAGCTAAAGAAGCAGGTATCAAAGGGTATACTTCTTTAAAGAAAGCTGAATTAATTGAAGCATTAACAAAATAAGAAACCAATTTTAAAACCATACAATCATGGCACATAAAAAAGGAGTAGGTAGTTCGAAGAATGGTAGAGAATCAGAATCGAAACGATTAGGAGTTAAAATTTTTGGAGGACAAGCTGCAATTGCAGGGAATATTATTGTTCGTCAAAGAGGAACAACACACAATCCAGGAGAAAATGTATATATGGGGAAAGACCATACATTACATGCTAAAGTGGATGGGGTTGTACAATTCCAAAAGAAAAGAGACAATAAATCTTATGTTTCTGTAGAGCCTTTTGAGGTTTAAGAACATCAAGATAAAGATATAAACTCCCAAACGTATGTTTGGGAGTTTTTTTATGCTTCTATTTTGTACATTTACAATCCATGAGCATACTCTATAATTGTATTGTATTAATTACGACTTTCTTCTTGTCGATTTTAGCTTTATTCAACAAAAAAATTAAATTATTTGTTGATGGAAGAGCAACTGCTTTTGATAGACTTTCAGTTTTTAAAGCTGACAATAAAGTGGTTTGGTTTCATGCTGCTTCTTTAGGTGAATTTGAGCAAGGAAGACCAATTATCGAAAGGTTGAAGCAAGAATTTCCTTCTCATAAAATACTACTCACTTTTTTTTCTCCTTCGGGATATGAAATCCGTAAAGACTACGAACTAGCAGATGTGGTTTGTTATTTACCAATGGATACAAAAAGAAATGTAAAGAAATTTTTGGACACAGTAAACCCAGTTTTAGCTGTATTTATTAAATATGAGTTCTGGCCAAACTATTTAATTGGACTTCAACAAAGAACAATTCCAACACTATTAGTTTCTGGGATTTTTAGAGAAAATCAAATTTTCTTCAAGCCTTTTGGAACCTTTATGAGAAAACCACTCAGAGCTTTTGATCATTTTTTTGTGCAAGATCAAACCTCTAAAGACTTATTAAACTCTATTCATCAAAAAAATGTAACGATTAGTGGAGATACGCGTTTTGACCGTGTATATGAAATCTTACAACAAGATAATGAACTCGGCTATATCTCAGAATTTAAAAATAAGCAATATACCGTTGTTGCTGGAAGTACTTGGAAAGAAGATGAGAAATTACTAGTAAACTATATTAATAATTCAGCTTCTGAAGATGAAAAATTTATCATCGCTCCACACAACATCAATGCGAAAGATATTGAGTCTTTAAAAAAATCAATTAATAAAAAAGTTGTGTTATTTTCAGAGAAAGAAGAGAATAACTCATCAGAATTTGATGTTTTTATTGTTGATACAATCGGAGTTTTAACCAAAATATATGCAATAGCAGATGCTGCTTATATTGGTGGTGGATTATCAAAAAACGGAGTACATAATGTGTTGGAACCAGCAACTTTTGGTGTACCAATTGTTATTGGTCCAGCATATAATAAATACAAAGAAGTTGTAGATTTAGTTGCATTAAATGGATGTAAAGTAATTGCAAATCAAAACGAATTTTCAGCTATTTTTACAAAGCTAAAAGAAAATGTAAGGTATAGAAAGCAACTTGGACAAATCAATCAGCATTATATAAAAGATAATATTGGTGCTACAAACGCAACCATGAAATATATAAACAGTCAACTAAAATAAATAATATGGATTTTATTACTCAACCTTGGGCGTGGTATGTTGCCGGTCCTATGATAGCAATTATCTTGCTGTTGATGAATTATTTTGGGCGTGGATTTGGTATTTCAACAAATTTAGAAACCTTTTGTACAATTGGTGGAGCAGGAAAAGCGTCTGATTATTTTAAAAAAGATTGGAAAGAGCAAATATGGAGTTTAGTTTTTGTGTTGGGAATTATTCTTGGCGGATATCTTTCTTCTCAGTATTTAATGAATTCAGAAAGTATTGCTATTAATCCAAAAACTGTATCAGAATTAGCAGCGTTAGGATTTGCAAATGCCGGACAATCATATCTTCCTGCTGAAATATTTAGTGCAGAAAATATCTTTTCATTAAAAGGATTTGCCATTTTAATTGGTGCTGGATTTATGGTGGGATTTGGTTCTCGTTACGCTGGTGGATGTACATCTGGACACGCAATTACAGGCTTAAGTAGTTTGCAGTTACCGTCTTTATTAGCTGTAATTGGTTTTTTTATTGGCGGTTTAATTATGACTTGGTTTTTAATTCCTTTAATATTCTAAATTATGAAAAACATCAAATTTTTAGTAATAGGTACACTTTTCGGAATAATATTAAGTAAATCAGAAGTCGTATCTTGGTATAGAATTTACGAAATGTTTAAATTTCAATCTTTTCATATGTTTGGAATTATAGGAAGTGCAGTGGTCATCTCAATGGTTTTTATGCAGCTGTTTAAAAGAGGAAGTATAAAAAACTTTAAGGGAGAGAATATCATCACGAAAGAAAAGAAAAAAGGATTGATAAGAACTCTAGTTGGAGGAACAATATTTGGATTAGGTTGGGCGCTAGCAGGTGCTTGTCCAGGACCAATGTTTGTGTTAGTTGGTCACGGAATTACAGCTATTTTAATAGTAATCTTAGGAGCAACAATTGGGGCTTTTGTATATGGTTTATTAAGTAATAAATTACCTAATTAATGAGTGGTTTAGTAGATAGTTTTGGGAGACAAATTAGTTACGTTCGGCTAGCAGTAACCGATCGCTGCAACTTGCGTTGTCAATATTGTATGCCAGCCCATGGAATTGATATTGTTCCTAGGGTGGAGTTGTTAACGTACAAAGAAATGTACCGTTTAATTCGTGTGCTTACAGAGCTTGGTGTAAATAAGATTAGATTAACCGGAGGTGAACCTTTTGTTAGAAAAGGCTTTGTAGAGTTTTTAGAAATGCTGTCTTTTAATGATCTGTTAGAGGATATTAATATTACTACAAACGGAGTTTTAATTTATAAACATATTGAAACTCTAGAAAAGCTACAAAAAGTAAAGAACATCAACTTAAGTATTGATAGTTTACAAGCGGATAAGTTTAATGAGATTACGCGTAGAAACACGTTTGATGAAGTTTTTAAAACCATGGAAGCTTTAGAGAAAAGCAGCATGAATTTAAAACTAAATGTTGTAGTTCAATCTGGAATTAACACGAATGAAATTAATGATTTTGTTCGATTAACGAAAGACAAAGACATTGCGGTTCGATTTATAGAAGAAATGCCTTTTAATGGAGAAGGACAACGTGAAATGAAAGAAGCTTGGAATTACAATAAGATTCTAAACGAAATAAAATCAGCCTTTGACATTTCAGCGATTCAATCAGAAAAGTCATCAACATCTCGTAATTTCTCGATAGAAAATCACAAAGGTACTGTTGGAATTATTCCTGCATTTACCAGAACTATTTGCGGAGATTGTAACCGAATTAGAATCACATCAATCGGAACATTCAAAAACTGTTTGTTTGATGATGGCGTTTTTAACCTAAGAGATTTTATACGTAACGGAGCAAGTAATGACGATTTAAAAGAGCTCTTTTTAAGTTTGATAAAAGAAAAACCAGAAAACGGATTTATAGCAGAAGCAAACCGTAAAGACGGCGGTGCTTCAGAAAGTATGAGCACGATTGGAGGGTAAAATCTCATCTTAATCTTCCCAAAGGGAAGAAACACTTATATGTTATTTTTGTTGTATAAAGTTAGTTTGTCATTCCTGTGAAAACAGGAATCCATAATAAGAATATAGATTTGTAAAATGATTAATTGTAAAACAGTAATTTTAAAAACACTTTTATTTTTTTAGAGATGAATTTATAACTCAATTTTACTTTTTAAAATGAAGCAGTTAAACAAATCAACAATTACACATTTAAAAAAGATAATTTCAGTAGAAGAAGCTTTACAAACACCTAAATGTCATTCCCGAGAAATCGGGAATCCATAGAAACTATATAAATAGATTCCTGCCTTCGCAGGAATGACAAAGAATTATGATTTCAGTAGAAAACGCTTTACAAACCATACTAGATTCAGCCCAAGATTTTGGCGTTGAAGAAATTCCGTTTATACAATCTGTAGGTAGAGTTTTAAAAGAAGGCATTACAGCAGATAGAGATTTTCCGCCATTTAATAGAGTTTCTATGGATGGAATTTCAATTGATTACTCACAATTTAAAAAAGGGCAACGTAGTTTTTTTATTGAAGAAATTCAAGCTGCAGGAAGTGAACAAATTTCATTGCAAAACTCAGAAAACTGTATTGAAGTAATGACTGGAGCTGTGTTGCCAAGCAATACAAATACGGTTATTAGATATGAAGACATTACAATAGAAAAAGGTGTTGCTAGGATCATACTTAATGCCATCAATGATGGCCAGAATATTCATGAGAGAGGAAAAGATGGAAAAGCTGGTGATCTCTTAATTCAGCAAAATACTATAATCTCAGCAGCAGAAATAGGAGTTTTAGCAACCGTAGGAAAAACGACTGTTAAGGTTGCAAAAATTCCGAAAGTGATGATTGTTTCTACTGGAGATGAATTGGTTGGCGTTGCCGAAACTCCATTAGCACATCAAATACGTAGGTCTAATGTATTTGCCTTAGTTTCATTGTTAGAAAAACTAAATATCCCTTCAGAAACTGCACATATTACTGATGATAAACCAGTTCTGAAAGAAAGAATCAAGGTCTATTTAGAAGATTTTGATGTGTTGCTATTTAGTGGAGCTGTTAGTAAAGGGAAATACGATTTTTTACCAGAAGTATTAGACGAATTAGGAGTCGAAAAACTGTTTCACACAGTAGCACAACGACCAGGAAAACCATTCTGGTTCGGACGCGCTGCGCCTTTTGGTTTTGAGCAATATGACGTGGGAAAAAAAGGGTCGCTGAGTGCTGCAGATAAACATACAGAGAATAAAAGCAAAAAGAAGACAATTGTCTTCGCGTTTCCTGGGAATCCAATTTCTACGTTTGTCAATTGTTTGGCGTATTTTTATCCTTGGTACTACAAATCTGTTGGAGTTGAACAGCAAGAAGAAAGTGCGATTCTAGCAGAAGATGTAACTTTTAAACCAAGCTTAACATACTTTTTACAAGTAAAATTAAGTTATAGATACGGACATTTAATAGCAACTCCAATTTCCGGAAATGGTTCGGGAGATTTAGCAAGTTTGGTAAATACAGATGCATTTATACAATTACCTAATGATCAAACGGAGTTTAAAAAAGGAGAAGTTTTTTCGATAATTCGCTATCGCTAATTATAGTTTCGAGTGAGTTTATGAGGGACGAATAAATTTGTATCGAGAACAATTCGAACTAAAAGCATCTCGATACAAATTTGATTTTCCTATCGGACATCAAATTCACTCGATGTGACATTTGGGTTGTCAGTTAGAGTGGTTTTTTTCGATTGAAATGAGAAGAAAATTGTATCGAGAACAATTACTTAAGAAAAAAAATGAAAGGCTACTATGTATATATTTTAAAATGCGCTGATGATAGATATTATAACGGTTTTACATCAGATCTAGAAAATAGAATAGAACAACATCAACAAGGAAAATATGAGAATAGTTATACATTTAAAAGAAAACCACTCGAAGTGACATTTCGTTTGTCAGTTCGATAATATTTATACTAAACATTCAAAATTTAAAACTTTTAGCGTGAGTAATTTTACACATTTAAATAAAAAGAACCAACCTAAAATGGTAAATGTTTCTGACAAAGCAATTACCAAAAGAACAGCAATTGCAAAAGCAAGTATGTTTTTAGGAAAGGCAATTATTTCTCATTTTACAAATGACGAAATCATTACCAAAAAAGGACCTGTTTTTCAAACAGCAATTATTGCCGGAATTCAAGCCGTTAAAAAAACATCAGAATTGATTCCGATGTGTCATCCATTACTAATTAATGGCGTTGATATTGATATCGAAATTGTGGATTTAGAAAACATAGAAGTCTTTTGTAGGGTAACTATAGAAGGGAAGACTGGTGTAGAAATGGAAGCTTTAACAGGAGCGAATATTGCTTGTTTAACTATTTATGATATGTGTAAAAGCATTTCGCAGAAAATGGTAATTAAAGAAGTGATGTTATTAGAAAAAACAGGCGGGAAGTCTGATATTAAAAAGGAAGAAAAGAATAAATAGATTCCTGCCTTACTGAAATAAGTTCAGCACAAGTCGCAGGAATGACAGATTTAGAAAATGAGTAAACATACAAAACACACAAATATCTCCAAGAGAAGCAACGGAAACTTTGCTCCAAACGAGCTTGTGCTATTAGGCACAAAATGTAGTATAATTGCAGCCCTAGTCAATCAAGTTTCTAAAGAATTATCAAAGTATAAATTGGCTTATTTTGATGCATCACATGCAAAAGATGTAGAAGAGAATCAGCTTTCAGAATTTGTTTTTCACCATGATGGAAACTTGCAAATAATGACTTCTGGTCACATTAATAAATTTGAGCAACGTTTACAGTTCGCGCAACATGATTATGTGTTTATAAACGGGAATCATTATTCGGGTTCAAAGCAAGTGGTGTTTTTAGATCCAGAAAAAGAAGCGTCTATAAATAAAAGAATTGATCAGATTACAGATGTACAATTTTTTGTAAAATTAACGAATACTGTTGCGCCATTCCAATCGTTAAAAGACAAATTTTCAAATTGGAAAGAGATTCCACAATACGAGTTATCGGATATTGAAAACATCACGGATCATATTTCTAAATTGATACAAGAAACGATTCCGAAAATTAACGGTTTGGTATTAGTTGGTGGGAAAAGCACGCGAATGGGAACGGATAAATCTCTGCTAAACTACTTTGGGAAACCACAAAAAGAACACGTAAAAGAGTTGTTAGAAAATAATAAATTAAAAACATATTATTCAGTAGAAAACGATGCCGGAAACGAAAATGAAATTCATGATGCCTTTTTAAATTTAGGGCCTTTTGGCGGAATTTGTTCTGCATTTCAAAAAGATCCAAATACTGCTTGGTTGGTTTTGGCAACAGATGTTCCTTTTGTAAATGAGGAATTGATTCAGTTGTTATTGAGTAAACGAAACCCTTCTAAAATTGCAACAGCAATTAAAGGAAAATGCAAGGAATTTGTAGAGCCATTAATTACTATTTACGAACCAAAAGCATATCCAATTTTATTGCAGTATTTAGCACAAGGATATTCATGTCCGCGCAAACCATTAATCAATTCTGATGTTGAAATTATTGAGGTTGATGATGGTTTAATAAGAAACATTAATACTCCAGAAGAGTTTGAAGCTGTTAAAGAAGAATTAAATAATATTTAAAAAGGTTTCGATACAATTCCGATGAGAAACCGGAATTACTCGAACTGATAAAAAGATACTGAAATAAGTTCAGTATAAAAATGAAACCAACAAAAAAGCAACTTTTTAAACGTCAAATCACCTTATCTGAAATAGGTGAAGAAGGACAACAGAAATTACAGAATGCATCTGTTTTGGTTGTTGGTTGTGGTGGTTTGGGAAGTCCGATTGCGGTACATTTAGCTGCAAGCGGAATTGGTCAAATTCATTTGGTAGATTTTGACACTATTGATGCTACCAATTTACACCGTCAAGTTTTTTATTCCCTAGAAGATGTTGGAAAATTAAAATCAGAAACACTTGCTAATTTTATAAAAAAGCGAGCGCCTTTTACAGAAGTTACTTTTAGCACGAAGCCGATTACAAAAACATCCGTTTTTGAGTTGATTGAGAATGTAGATATTGTAATTGACGGAACAGATTCATTACCCACAAAGTACTTGTTAAATGATGCTTGCGTCATGAAAAATAAGCCATTAGTATATGGTTCTTTGTATAAGTTTGATGGTTATGTTGCCAGTTTTAATGTAAAAAAAGAAGGCGAAACTTATTCTGCAAACTTGAGAGATGCGTTTCCTAAAATGGCAACAGATGTTCCAAACTGTGAAGAAGCAGGAACGTTAAACTCCATTGTAAGTTTAATTGCAGCGCAACAAACAAACGAAGTATTAAAGTTGGTTACAGGAATAGGGAAACCATTAACAAACCAACTCTTAATTTACAATTCTTTAGAGAATTCGCAATTAAAAATGAAGCTAACTTCATTAGACTCTTGTCATTCTGAGAGAAAGAAAAGAATCTCAGCTATTTTTGAGAACGAAAGCTATTTTGATGCAAGTTGCCAGGTTCAGAACCCAGATTGGTTGATTTCTGCTGAAGAACTTAAAAGAATTGTTTTGGATACTGAGCGTAGTCGAAGTGTAGAAATTATTTCTGTATTAGAAAACCTAAAAATACCGTTTAAGGTAGATAAAGAAATTTCTTTTCAAAATTTAAATAGTGAAGAATTTCATATTGATATATCAAAAAAACAGGTGTTAGTTTGCCAAAAAGGAATTACAAGCTATAAAGCAATCCAAATATTAAAAGAAAGATTTCCAAAAGCAAACATCTTTAGTTTAGCGGGTGGAATAAATGACTATTAAATGGAGACTATAAAAATTTGAAATCTAGAACTGAATTTATAGATCTACATCATTTTTACAACAATGATATTGATATGTTTGGTATCGGAGCGTTTTTTTAGTATTCAAACAGAACGGCTAGAGAAGAAGGATCTCAAGCTTATGAAGCACTTCTGACTGATAATAATAGTGATTTTTATTTCTTTTAATGGGTTTTGATGTAATTCCGGTTATAACACTTATCATTTGGTTTTTTATTTCTGCTTCTCAGATTAAAAAAATGAGGCATATTTACAATCAATCAAGCAATTCTAAATCAAGTGGTATTATAGCAACACACGATGTGAGTTTGTGTGAGCTAGAAGAAGAACTTAAAGACATAAAAACTATTTTTTCGATGTGCAAATACACAACAATGAGTTGCATTTTGGTTACACATTTAAAAAAGGAATTTGTAAAAACAGGAGTGCTTCTTTTCTATTAAAAAAGATGGAAATAATTTAGGCGCGTAGTATAATGATCTCCCAATTTTGATTGTTAGATTGGTACTCTTTCAACACCTCAAATCCAAACGCTTTATGCGCATTTGATGAGCGTACATTATCAACATCTACCTCTGTGATAATTGCATTGTATTCTTTAGAAATGTTTTCCTTCATAAACGTGTAAAGCGCTCTAAACACACCTTGTTTTCGATACTCTTTATCAACACAAACTTGCCCCATCACCATGTAATTAATGTTCTCATTTAGCTTGTCGATAGCGATATCTGTTAAATCAAACATTGGAATTAACAACGGAATTTCATTTCTAAATTCTTGCAACATACAAAGTGCGTATCCAACCACTGTATCGTTGTGTTTTGCGATTACATGCGGATGTGCATTGTGCATTTTTGTTAAAAGATCTAGTGTATGTTGAATAGTCACAAAACCTTGTTCATTTTTCTCGTCTGTAGAAATATGTAACGGTAGGTTTTTTTGCTGAAGTGCAATTATTTGTTCTAAGTCTTCATTTGTGGATGTCAGTTGATACTTAATCATTTGTGTATATAGTTTTGTCTACAATTAAGGATGTGCATTTACCCAAATTTCTCCGTCAGAAAAATGCTCTTTTTTCCAAATAGGAACTGTTTCTTTTAACGTATCAATTGCAAACTGACACGCGTCAAAAGCAGCTTTTCTATGTTTAGCAGAAGCAGTAATAATAACAGGAATCCCTCCTATTTGTAGCAGACCTTCTGCATGATGAATGGCTATTTTTTCAATAGAAAATTTCATTAAAGCCAAATCAGCAATCTTTTGCATTTCTTTAATTGCCATTGGTTTATAGGTAGAAAAATCCAACTTTTTAACTTTTTTCCCGTTTGTATCATTTCTTACGGTTCCAATAAAGGCTGAGATTCCGCCACAAGAAGCATCCGTCACAAAATTGTAACATTCTTGTAAATCTAATTTTTCTGAAGTAATTTTTATAGATGTTTTGCTCATGACTGTTACAAAAATAACAAATCAAAACGTATCTTTGTAATCTAATTTTAGAAGTTTTAAAAATGAAAAATATATTTAGAATTGTGAGTTTTTTAGAAGGAGTTTCTTATTTACTATTATTGTTTATTGCAACTCCAATGAAATACTTTAGTGAAGATCCTACGTATGTAAAAATGCTTGGAATGCCACACGGAATTCTATTTATGATTTATGTGGTGTTGGCTTTTATGTTAAAAGCCCCAGAAAAATGGAGCGGTAAAACTTTTGGAATCATTTTAGTTGCTTCTATTTTACCTTTTGGTACTTTTTATATTGATAGAAAATTCTTACAATCAAAATAAGGTTTGTTATTTCGAAATGGTTTTTTTGCGATTGAGAAATCTACTGATTTTTAGATTATTTATTAGATCTGCTAAATACTTTGAATCAAAAGCGCTTTTGATTTCAGTAGTTTTCGGAACGACATTGATAATCTTAGCCTCCACTAACTGGAGGAATAATAGCAACAAGATCATTTTTATTTAGCAATGTTTCATCAGAAGCATATTCTTCATTTACTGCAATTGCATACGAATCTATGTTTTCTAATTGTGGATAATTGGCTAAAAGTTGCGTTTTTAAAATCGAAATAGTTGCATCAGTAGGAACATCAACTTCTAAAGAAGGAGTTCCTAGTAAATCTGTGGTAATTCCGAAAAGCAAAAGGTGTATTTTCATCTAAGGCAAAGATACGTCATCAATTAAAACAAACTCAAACTAAAAACAAATCCTTTTTGTTTTTGGTTGATGCCACCTTTAGAAATTACATAATCTACACGTAAAAAACGCCATTTACCAACACCAATATTATCGATTCCAATTGATGCTTCTGTATATGGTTTTCTATCAGCTGTAAACAAGCCTTTTGCTCCGGCAACAACATGAAAGTTTAGTAAGTTTATCAAAGGGATTTTCCCTAAAATAAATCCTTTAAAGTTATGTTCTCCATGAAATTCAGCAAATTTATCATTTGTGCTATATGCGTAATAATCTAACAAATTAAAATGGTTTGTTGTTTCTCCACTAGGAGAAACCGCTAATTTATTTCCGTTAAAATGAACGTAAT
This sequence comes from Flavobacteriaceae bacterium, assembly GCA_041689245.1. Classification (GTDB taxonomy): domain Bacteria; phylum Bacteroidota; class Bacteroidia; order Flavobacteriales; family Flavobacteriaceae; genus Polaribacter. The sequence goes on from JBDNGO010000113.1 coordinate 11,405, forward strand.
CTATAAAAGGGATGTCTTTTTGTTCTAAGAAAACACCTCCTTTAATTTTATATTTTGAGTTTCCTAAATTTCCTAAAGAAAAACTTTGATGTAATTGAGCATAAAAGACATCAGAATGATTTTTACTATTTCCAGAGCCAAAAGTTTTATTATAACCTATGTAAAGTGAAGGATATTTATCATTATAAACAGTAAATTTTCTGTCTGGATACGATAAGTATTTCGTTCTAAAATTAATCGTTGTTCCTAGATTTAATGTCCACATTTTATGCTGAGAAAAAGAAGGGGAAAAATTTGAAGCATCTCTAGGATCATTAGAAGAATATTCTACATTTTTGACATTTCTACTACTATAATTTGTAGTGTTTACCAAAGGTTTTCTGTCTGCAAACTCTAATGAACTATTAAATCTAAATCCATTAGTTAGCTCACGAGAAAAAGAAATATTGGCAAAGGTTTTCTCATAAATTTTCATATAGTTTCTTTCAAAAAAAGTTGAGCTAATTGTATTGTAAAGAGTTGAAACAGGAATTTTAGCATTAAACTGCTGTGTGATAACTCCACCAGAAAAACGTAAGATGGGTCTCGAAATATTATTCCATTTGAATTCAAAAAATGCAGTAGGTCTTACTTTTTTATCAGAAAAACCATAGTTAAAATTAGTTCCAAAATTGATCCATTTTCCAGTTTCGTTTAGGGTTTTGAAATAACGTATTTCAATAGTAGAATTCCAGCCCTGCACTGTATTAAAGTTTAGGTCAGTTATAGGAGAATCGACATTTAAAGACCTTTTCTTGTAAGAATCTCTATACGAATATCCAGATAAAGGGAAAGTCCAAGAAAGTTTGTTGTTTTTTGTGTCTACAGAATCTAAATACTTTTTAGATTTTCTGATTGTTTTAATGCTGTCTTTAACTACATAATCAGATACTTCTTCTGTTGTTAAAGGGACAGGACGCAATTTTTTCCAATACACAGAATCTTTTTTAGATGCATTTTCTTCAAAAGATAAAATCTCTTTTCCAAACGTATTTTTAGTAAAAGCTGGATTGAAATTATAGTTGTTATAAGCGGATGAAAAACGACCATTTATATTAATTCCGAACAGCCCAATTTTGAAATCAATAGTTTGAGAAATAACAATCCAAGCATTATTTTTTTGGGACTTATTATAACTTTGCTTTAAGCGTAAAACATCTACCATAGGTAAATTTACTTGCGCCCCATTTACAGAAACTTCTGTTCCGTATAAAGCCCAATCATCTTCAGCAATGTATAAAAAACCATCAAAAACACGATCGTTTTTACGTTTTGGTAAAATGGCAATTTTGTTAATTAATTGTCCGTTTTTATCGTAAAATGTTCCGACTAATTTATAGTTGTAATAACCAAAAGCATAATTAGCAATTGGCGAAATAATCTGGTTACCTAATTCAACAGTATTATTGTACAGATTAAAATTTACATCTTCTGCTCTGTTAAAACTAACTCCGTTGTCCGATCCACTTACTTTAGAGGCAATAATATGTTCTTTAAAGCTGTTTGGTTTTTGATGTGATATTTTCGAAACAGTTTCAGATAAATAAATAATTCCGCTTCTAGTAGAATCTAATCCGCCACCTAAATCACCTAATTCTTGTCCTAATATTTTTTTTGGGGCATTTTTTATTTTATACAAACCTCTAGAGTAAAAATCAGCTGTAAATTTTTGAATTTTATTTTCGTTTTTCTTTTTATTAGCGATAACATTTCTAATAATTTTATTTGCTGGATTTTCTTTACTATTAACCTGAACTTCATTCAGAGTTATTTGTTCTTCAACCAATTTTACATTTAATTGAAAAGGGAAAGAAGTAATTTTAATTGATTTTTTAAATGTTTTAAATCCCAAGAATTGAAAAACGACTGTGTAATTTCCTATTTTTTTAAGTGGTAATTCGTAATCTCCATCATCATTAGATGTTGTTCCGGTAATTGTTCCGTCTAAATAGATACTTACAAAAGAAAGTGCATTGTTTTGGGTATCTACTACTTTCCCTTTTATTTGAGAAGAAGCTGAAAAAGAAAAAATTAAGATAAATAAAGTAAAAGTATTTTTCATAGTTTTTTAAAGTTATTCGTAGCAAACATATCAGTTGTAAAATAAAATTGCTCTCTATTTTTTGTTAAAGTGGATATAATTATTTCTTAAAAATAAGTTTTCTTTTACATTAGACGCTAACAAGTGCTTTTTTGTTACTTAGAGCTAGGTGTTTTTTAATAAAAACCCATCTAAAAAAGAGTATATTTGTTGGTTCAGAGAAACAGCAAATATATGAATGAATCTAGGAAAAGACACGAGGCTTTATTATATCACGCAAAACCTAAACCAGGAAAAATTGAAGTAGTTCCTACAAAAAAATACGCTACACAACACGATTTATCGTTGGCATATTCTCCAGGAGTTGCAGAACCGTGTTTAGAAATAGAAAAAGACCCAAATAATGCTTATAAATACACAGCTAAAGGAAATTTAGTTGCTGTAATTTCTAACGGAACAGCTGTTTTGGGACTTGGAGATATTGGAGCATTAGCTTCAAAACCAGTGATGGAAGGAAAAGCATTGTTGTTTAAAATTTTTGCAGATATTGATGTTTTTGATATTGAGATTGATGTAACAGATGTTGATAAATTTGTAGAAATAGTTAAAGCTATTGCTCCAACTTTTGGGGGAATTAACCTTGAAGACATTAAAGCTCCAGAAGCTTTTGAGATAGAAAGAAGATTAAAAGAGGAATTAGACATTCCTGTAATGCATGATGATCAACACGGAACAGCAATTATTTCTGCAGCAGCTTTAAAAAATGCAATAGAAATTACTGAAAAAAAGATTTCTGAAGTAAAGATTGTTGTAAATGGAGCAGGGGCAGCGGCTATTTCATGTACACGTTTGTATTTAGCTTTAGGAGCTAAAAGAGAAAATATTATAATGTGTGATAGTAAAGGAGTTATCAGAAAAGATAGAGGAAACTTAACATCACAAAAAGAAGAGTTTGCTACAGATAAAGACGTGAATACTTTAGAAGAAGCAATGCATAACGCTGATGTGTTTATTGGCCTTTCAAAAGGAAATGTTGTGTCAGCAGAAATGTTGTTGTCAATGGCGAAAAATCCAATTGTGTTTGCAATGGCAAATCCAGTTCCAGAAATAGATTACGATTTAGCTATAAAAACTAGAGATGATATTATTATGGCAACGGGTAGATCAGATCATCCTAATCAGGTAAATAATGTACTTGGATTTCCATTTATTTTCCGAGGAGCTTTAGATGTAAGAGCAACAAAAATTAACGAAGAGATGAAAATGGCTGCTGTTCATGCTTTAGCAGATTTAGCAAAGAAAACAGTTCCTGAACAAGTGAATATTGTATATGATGAAATTAGTTTGTCATTTGGTAAAGAATATATCATTCCAAAACCATTTGATCCAAGATTAATTTATGAAATTCCGCCTGCAATTGCAAAAGCAGCAATAGATTCAGGAGTGGCTTTAGAACCAATTACAGATTGGGAAAAATACCAAGAAGAATTGATGGAGCGCTCTGGAACAGGAAGTAAAGAAATCAGATTATTACATAACAGGGCAAAAAGTAATCCCAAAAGTATTGTTTTTGCAGAAGCAGATCATTTAGATGTTTTAAAAGCGGCACAAAGAGTGCATGACGAAAAAATTGGAAACCCTATTTTATTAGGAAGAAAAGAAGTAATCTTAGAATTAAAAGAAGAAATAGGGTTTACTGCAGAAGTGCTAATTATAGACCCAAAAACAGACGAAGAAACTGAACGTAGAAATCGTTTTGGAGAAGCATATTGGAAAACACGGCAAAGAAAAGGAATTACGTTATTCCAAGCTCAAAAAATGATGCGAGAGCGAAATTATTTTGCCGCAATGATGGTAAATGCAGGAGAGGCGGATTCGTTAATTACAGGCTATTCTAGATCATATCCATCAGTTGTAAAACCAATGTTAGAACTGATAGAAAGAGACACAGGAGTTACAAGAGTTGCAGCAGCAAACTTAATGCTAACCAAACAGGGGCCGCTATTTTTAGCAGACACAACGATTAACATTAATCCGAATGCAAAAGAATTAGCAAAAATTTCTCAGCTTACGTATTCATTGGCAAGAATGTTTGGTATTAAGCCCAATATAGCCATGTTATCTTTTTCTAATTTTGGGTCTTCAGAATCTGAAAGTGCTTTAAAAATTAGAGAGGCGGTATCTTATATTCATAGACATTTTCCACAAGTTGTCATCGACGGAGAATTACAAGCCGATTTTGCTTTAAACAAAGAAATGTTAGCAAAAGAATTTCCGTTTTCTAAATTAAATGGTAAAAAAGTAAATGTGCTTATTTTTCCTAATTTAGACGCGGCTAATATTACGTATAAATTAATGAAACAAGTAGATGAAGTTGAATCTGTTGGGCCAATTTTGATGGGATTAAAAAAACCTGTTCATATTATACAATTAGGCGCAAGTGTAGATGAAATGGTAAATATGGCTGCAGTTGCTGTAGTTGATGCGCAACAAAAGCAAAAAAAAGAATTATTAAATAGCAAGTAGTAAAATGATTACACAAATTAAAGGAAGATTAGTAGAGAAAAATCCAACTTATGTTGTTGTAGATTGTTCTGGTGTTGGATATTTATTACACATTTCATTAAATACGTTTTCTTCATTACCAGAAAGCGAAGCCATTACGTTGTTTACTCATTTATCAGTGAAAGAAGATTCTCATACATTGTTTGGTTTTATTGATAAAACAGAACGAGAAATTTTCAGATTATTAATATCTGTTTCTGGTGTTGGACCAAGCATTGCAAGAACCATGTTGTCTTCTATGTCATCAGAAGAAATACAACAAGCAATTGCGACAGAAAATATTGCGTTAATTCAATCTGTAAAAGGCATTGGAGCTAAAACAGCGCAACGTGTAATTATAGACTTAAAAGATAAAATTTTAAAAACTTTTGATTTAGATACAATTTCTGTTATTAAAAACAATACTAATAAAGATGAGGCGTTATCTGCATTAGAAGTATTAGGCTTTAATAGAAAACAATCAGATAAAGTATTAAATACGGTTTTAAAAGAGCAACCAGAAGCTTCAGTAGAATTGTTGATTAAAAGTGCGTTAAAAAGTTTATAATCAAATTGAGAAACAAATGTTTTCATAAATTATTATTATGTGTAGTTACTTTATTAGCAACTACAACTGTTTTTTCCCAAACCGTAAAAACAAAGAACGATTCTATTAAAAAAGATTCGATTCCTACTCTTAAATACAATTTTAAAGAGAATCAAAAAGGAAGTATTTTTTTAAATGCACCAACTACATATTCTGTTGTTTTTGATAAGCAATTAAATAAATATATTGTTGTAGAATTGTTAGATGGTTTTAAAATTGGGAATCCAATTTTTATGTCTCCAGAAGAATATCAAAAATATCGCTTAAAAAAAGATATTAAAGATTATTTTAAAGAAAAAAACGATGCGCTAAGTAATAAGAAAGGAAGTAAAGAAGCTCAACGGGATTTATTGCCAAAATACTATGTAAACTCGAAATTTTTTGAATCTATTTTTGGAGGAAATACGGTTGAGGTAATTCCTAGTGGTAGCTTAAATATTAAACTTGGTGGAATTTACCAAAACGTAGAAAATCCTCAATTATCAGAAAACAATAGAAGTAGTTTTGCTTTTGATTTTGATCAGCAAATAAGTGCAAGTATTATTGCTAATGTTGGAAAAAGATTAAAAGTTACTGCAGATTACGACACACAATCTACATTCGATTTTCAGAATCTAATCAAATTAGAATACACACCAACAGAAGATGATATTATTCGAAAAATAGAAGCGGGTAATGTTTCCATGCCAATAAAAAACTCGTTAATAAACGGAGCGCAAAGTTTGTTTGGTGTAAAAACCGAATTGCAATTTGGTAAAACATCAGTAACCGCAGTTTTTTCTCAACAAAATTCTGAAAGTAAAACAGTAACTGCAGAAGCTGGAGCATCGATTAATCCTTTTGAATTAAGAGCAACAGAATACGACGACAATAGGCACTTTTTTTTATCGCAATATTTTAGAGAAAATTATAAAAACTCACTACAAAATTATCCGTTAATTAGTAGCCCAATTAATATTACTAGAATAGAAGTTTGGATTACCAATAGAAATTCAAATACAGAAAATTTTAGAAGTATTGTTGCGTTGGCAGATATTGGAGAGCCAAACAAACCAGATTATGTAGGTTCTGGTGTTAATCCAACTTCGCCTTCACAAGTTCAAGGGAAAAACATACCAACAAATAAAGCAAATAATTTATCTGATTTATTAAATCAATCAAGCGGAATTAGAGACATAACAACTGTAGAAAGTACACTTCTAAATTATGGTTTAAAACAAGGAACAGGGTATTCTACATTGCAAAATGCTAGAAAATTAGAGATGAACGAATATACATTGAATTCGCAATTAGGATATATTTCTTTAAATAGAAAGTTATCTGACGGAGAAGTTTTGGCAGTTGCATTCGAATATACAGTTGTTGGAAGTTCAGAAACATCATTTAAAGTTGGAGAATTATCTAATGACGGAATTGTAGCACCAAGTAATTTAGCGGTAAAATTATTACGAAGCGAAATAGTTACTACCAAAAGAACAGTTGCTGGGAATGAAGAACAGTTTCCTACTTGGAAATTGATGATGAAAAATATATATCCTTTAGGTGTTTTTCCGTTGTCGCAAGATGGTTTCCGATTCGAAATTTTATATAGAGATGATAAAACAGGAATTCCGTCTAATACATTACAAAATGCATCAACTCCGGGTATTGCAAACAAAACGTTGCTAAATGTTTTAAATTTAGATAAGTTAGATCAAAGTGCTTATGCTGTTCCAGACGGAGATGGATTTTTTGATTATGTAGAAAATGTAACTGTAAATTCTAATAGAGGATTTATCATTTTTCCAGTAACGGAACCTTTCGGAGCAGATTTATCAAGCTCATTAACATCACCATCAGATAAAAGCAATTACGTGTTTAACGAATTGTATTTAAACACAAAATCACAAGCAATAAATAATCATCAGAATAAAGATAAATTTATTCTTAAAGGATACGCTAAATCAGAAAATAGTGGAGGAATTCCACTTAACGCATTTAACGTTCCTAGAGGTTCCGTAAAAGTTACTGCTGGTGGAAGACAATTGGTAGAAGGAGTTGATTTTGTTGTAGATTATCAGTTTGGTAGAGTACAAATTATAGACCCAGGATTGCAATCTTCTGGTGTTCCAATAAATGTTTCTACAGAAAACAATTCGGTTTTTAATCAACAACGAAAAACCTTTATGGGAGTAGAAGTTGAACATCGTTTTTCTGATGAATTTATTTTAGGTGGTACCATTTTAAATGTAAATGAAAAACCCATCACTCAAAAAGTTAATTTTGGTAGTGATCCGATTAACAATACCATGCTAGGGTTAAATGTAGATTATTCTACAGAAATGCCAATCTTTACAAAATGGGTAAATAAATTACCGTTTGTAGATACAGATGTTCCATCAAATGTTTCCGTTAGAGCAGATTTTGCATATTTAATTCCTGGAACTCCAAGCGGAATTGATATCAACGGACAAGCAACAACGTATGTAGATGATTTTGAAGCATCCCAAATTCCGATTGATTTATTATCTCCTTTAAATTGGTTTTCTGCAAGTACACCACAAAGTCAAAATTTAAACGGAACAGCAAACGATTTAAGTTATAATGATAAAAAAGCAAAACTAGCTTGGTATTCTATTGATCAATTGTTTTATGGAAATGGCGATAAACCAGCTAATATTGATAATATTGAATTGTCTAGAACGGAAGTTCGTCAAATTGGATATTCAGAATTGTTTCCAAATACAGAATTAGATTTAACACAAAACGTTTTAGTTAGAACGTTAGATTTAGCATATTTTCCATCAGAAAGAGGAACTTATAATTTTGATACAGGAAATGACGTAAATACTAATGGAACATTTTCGAATCCACAAGATCGTTGGGGTGGAATTATGCGACCATTAACAA
>JBDNGO010000114.1:0-8950 GCA_041689245.1 Flavobacteriaceae bacterium
AACTTGCAATACATCAAAAACATTCATTCCTTTTGCTATTGCTCTTTCACACAATTGATTAATATGACCCAATAACAAATCATCTGGATGTTTATCATCAGAACAAAACATCATATTTTCAAAATGTTCTGGTAATAAATCGATTAAAGCTTCAAAATTTTTGGCTGCACTTCCTTCACGGATAAGTACTTTCATTCCTTTTTGCAACTTCTCTAACCCTTCATCATAGGTAAAACATTCATGATCCGTAGAAATTCCTGCGGATATGTATTTGGTTACATTGTCTCCTCTTAAACCCGGTGCATGTCCATCAATGGGTTTATTATTATTTTTTGCGTGTTTAATTTTTGCTAACACTTCTTCATCATCAAACAACACTCCTGGATAGTTCATCATTTCTGCCAAATATTTAATATCCGGATTTTCCATCATCAATTTAATATCATCAGAATCAATTACAGCTCCTGCACTTTCAAAAGAAGTTGCAGGCACACAACTTGGTGCCCCAAAATTGAATTTTAACGGAACTTTCTTTCCGTTTTCAATCATAAAATCAACTCCCTTTACCCCTAAAACATTTGCTATTTCATGAGGATCAGAAACGGTAGCCACTGTACCGTGAACAACGGCGATTTTAGCAAACTCAGAAGGCACCAACATAGAACTTTCTATATGAATATGCGCATCCACAAAACCAGGAAGAATGTAGTTTTCTACAGTATGATTTACTTCTTTTATTGAAAAAATATTCCCATCTACAACCTCAACTTCTCCTTTAAAAATTATTCTGTTTTGAATATCAACTATGTTTCCTTTTACAATCATACGCTCGTTTTATTATCTACAAAGCTACAAAGAAAACCTCTCATAAAAAGACCTCAGCAGCGAAACTAAAACCATAGTAACTAAGTATTAACTTATGTTATGATAAAACAAGTTAGAATGCTATAATATCAAGCCTTTTTCCTATTTTTAACCTATGGATAAAATAAAGCAAATCAGTAATGTTTTCGTAGAAGAAAATACCAATTTTTTGGAGTTGATATCTGAAATAAAACAGTATTTTACTAGCAATGAAGTACATGTACCGATGCGTCATCATCACGATTTTCCGAATCCAGCAGTAAATGCAGATTCAACTTTATTATTAATGCCTGCTTGGAATCCTAGTAAAAATGCAGGAGTTAAAATTGTAACTGTTAGCCCAAAAAACGGTCAGTTTGATTTGCCATCCATTCAAGGAACTTATATTTATTTTGATGCCATTAAAGGATCCATTAAAGCAATTTTAGAAGCGAAAAGTTTAACAGCAAAAAGAACAGCAGCAGCTTCTGCACTTGCGTCTTCTTATTTATCTAGAGAAAACTCTAGTTCTTTGTTAATGATTGGAACTGGAACTTTATCCAAAAACTTAATCAAAGCGCATGCATCAGTTCGTCCTATAAAAGATGTATTTATTTGGGGACGGAATTTTGACAAAGCAACAGCTATTTGTAAAGAATTGGAAAACGAAAATTTCACGATTACACCCATAAAATCAATAGAAGAAAAAATATCAGAAGTTGATATTCTTTCTTGTGCAACCTTATCAAAAACGCCTTTAGTTTTAGGAAAATATTTAAAATCTGGTCAACATATTGATTTAGTTGGTGCTTATAAAAAAGATATGCGAGAAGCTGATGATAATGCAATTTCAAAAACATCTATTTTTATCGATACGTTTCAAGGCGGATTAAAAGAAAGTGGCGATATTGTAATTCCGATTCAAAACGGAACATTAAAAGAGGAAGATATCAAAGCCGATTTAATTCAACTCTGTTCAAATCAAAAAAAAGGAAGAACATCAGATGAAGAAATTACACTTTTTAAATCTGTTGGTCATGCTTTAGAAGATTTAGCAGCTGCGAATTACTATTATAATAAGTTTACAAATGAGTAAAACCTATCAAAATATACTTTCAAAAACTGAATTTACGCCAAACAAAGATTGGTTGAAAATCAAAACTATTGACATGCATACTGGCGGAGAGCCGTTACGAGTTATTGTTGATGGTCTTCCTGAGTTAAAAGGAAATTCGGTTTTAGAATACAGACGTTATTGTAAAGAAAATTTCGATTATTTACGAACCGCTTTACTATTTGAACCTCGAGGTCATGCAGATATGTATGGCTGTATTTTATTACCTCCAAATGATGACGATGGCGATTTCGGAATCCTTTTTTTACACAATGAAGGGTATTCAACCATGTGTGGTCATGCAATTATTGCGATTTCTACATTAGCCATTGAAATGAAGTGGGTTGCGGTAAAAGAAGGAGATAACATTCTTAAAATTGATGCGCCTTGTGGAAGAATTACTTCTTTTACACATGTTAAAAACGGACAAGTAACCGGAGTTCGTTTTCATTGTGTGCCAAGTTTTGTTGTTGGTTTAGACAGAATTGTAGACGTTGAAGGTTTAGAAAAAGTTACTTATGATTTGGCTTATGGTGGTGCATTTTATGCTTTTGTTGATATGGATAAAAATAAATTTGATTTCGATTTAAACGCAAATTCTTATCGAGCATTAATTACAAACGGAATGAAAATTAAAAACGCAATAATGAAAGCCGATAAAGAAATTTTACATCCTTTCGAAGATGATTTAAGCTTTTTATACGGAACCATTTTTATAGATAACAACAAACAAATCTCTGGAAGCGACAGTAGAAATATGTGCATATTTGCAGAAGGAGAAGTAGATCGTTGCCCAACTGGCTCTGGTGTTTCTGGAAGAATGGCTATTCATAAAGCAAGAAAAGAAATTGACTTTGGAGAAACCATAAGTATTGAAAGCATTACGGGTTCTGTTTTTAAAGGCTCAGTTATTTCAGAAGAAAATTACGGGCCATTTACCGCTGTAATTCCACAAATAGAAGGAACCGCTTTTATTACAGGAATGCATACTTTTATAATTGATCCTAACGACCCAATGAAAAACGGATTTATACTTCAATAATGAAAAAACTAATATACTTTTTTTCTTTACTTTTCTTTTTAAGTTGTTCAAAACAAGAACAAAAAGATTCTTTAAAATTGAAACAAAAATTAGTATTTTCTTATGGTCATAAAGCAATTATAAAAAATATCAGTAAATCTACTCAACAAATAAAATTTCATTTTAAAAACAAATCACTTTTAGCTGACGGATTAACATTTTCATCTGAAGAAAATAAACTTACTATCAATTCTTCTAAAACGGATGCTGTTGGTCATGTTATTTTTCCGAATGATGTTATTATAAACTCTACGGATAGCACTTATGTTTTTGATAAAATCAATATCAAATTAAAACCAAACGAAGCCAAAGGATTTACCATTTCTCAAGCTTTTATTTTTAAAGAATATTCTTGGGGCGATGAATTGAAATCAATTCAAAACACAACTTTTAAGACAGTTTTAGATTCACGAAAAACAGAGAAAAATGCAGAATTAAAATTGCTAATTGAAAACATAAAATCACAATTTTTAGAAAACATATATGCCAAAGTATTAGCAAAAGAAAATCTTACGTTACAAAATAATTGGAGAATTCCAGCAGGCGAAATTAAACATGAAGGATTATTTCCAAGTTATTATTATAAATAGTTTAACGGTTTTTGGTCTTTGAATTCTTGGAAGCATGCTGTTTGTTTATCTTTTTACACTACAGAATTAGCCAAAAAACAAATGAAATTAATGTTCAAGTTTAAAAATGAAGATGGTTTAAATGCCCAAAATTTTAATTGGAGTGCAGCACATATTATTATGTTATTACAAAAAGAATAAATGGAATACAATCAAATTAAAATCACACTAAAACAAGCAGAAAAAATTCTTCTTGATGTTTATCATATTAAAGGAATCGCTTCTGAATTACCCGGAGAAATCGATTTTAATTTTAGAATTAAAACTGAAAACTCTGAAGGTTACATCTTAAAAATATCTCGTCCAAATGAAGATGAAAACTATCTAGATTTTCAGCAAAAACTATTGCAATTTGTAGAAAAAAAAGGAAACGGGTTAATAGCTCCGAGAGTGATTTTAGATACTAACGGAGATGCAGTTTCTAAAATTACTGATGATTTTGGGAACACAAGAAACGTGCGTTTATTAACGTGGGTTTCTGGCAGAGTTTGGTCTTCTGTAAATCCACAGTTAAACGAATTACGCTTTAGTCTTGGAAAACAATGTGGAAAATTAACAGCAGCTTTACAAGGATTTACACATAAAAAAACAGAAAGAGAATTTGTTTGGGATGTTGCACAATCTCTTTGGACAAAAAATCATCTCAACCTATTTTCAGCCGAAGAAAAAGAAATTGTTACCTGTTTTATATCGCAATTTGAATCGAATAAGAACAGCTATAATTCTTTACGAAAAGCTATAATTCATAGTGATGCAAATGATAATAATATCGTTGTTTCTAAAGATGTCATAAATCCAAAAGTAGTGGCTATAATTGATTATGGAGATGCCATTTACACACAAATCATCAATGATTTGGCAATAACTTGTGCGTATGCAATTATGAATCATAATGATGCTTTAGATGCTGTAACGCCTGTTGTAAAAGGATATCATTCGGTTTTTCCTCTTCAAGAAACTGAACTGAAACATTTGTACAATGCAATTGCCATGCGTTTGATAATTACAGTTACAAAATCTGCTATCAACAAAATCAAAGAACCTAATAATAGGTATTTATTAATTAGCGAAAAACCAGCTTGGGAAGTTTTGAAGAATTGGAAAGTAATTCATCCAGATTTTGCTGAATATACGTTTAGAACTGCTTGCGGATTTTCTGCACATCCAAATGAAAAACTATTTAATAATTGGACTTCAAAAAACAATTTTTCACTGTCTGATTTATTTCCAACCATCAATAAAAACGAAGTTCATCATATAGATTTAAGCGTTTCTAGTAAATGGGTAGGACATCAGCAGGATTTTAATAATTTAGATCTTTTACAGTTTAAAATTAATCAATTACAGAAAGAAGTTCCAACTAAAATTATTGCTGGCGGATATTTAGAACCAAGAGCATTGTACACTTCTACTGCTTATGATAAAATTGGAAATTATGGTAGAGAAAGTAGAAGTATCCATTTAGGAATTGATTATTGGCTGCCTGAATACACTCCTGTTCATGCACTTTTTGATGGTGAAATTGTGATTGCGGTAAATGATGCTGGCGATAAAGAATATGGTGGCTTGGTTGTTTTAAAACATAAGACTGAGAATTTTGAATTTTTTACTTTATACGGACATAATACTATTGAAAGTGCCACAAAACATAAAGTTGGAGATAAAATCCTAAAAGGTAAAAAAATTGTAGAATTGGCAAATTATCCTGAAAACGGAAATTGGGCACCACATTTACATTTTCAAGTGATGTTGTCATTATTTGAGTATAAAATTGATTATCCTGGTGTTGGATATTTAAATCAAATTGATGTCTGGAAAAGTGTTTGTCCAAATCCAAATTTATTATTCAAATCAGAAGCTTTACAAGAAAAAACAGTTATTTCTAATACTGAAATCATCAAGTATAGAAAACAACATTTGGGCAAAAGTTTAAGCCTGCAATATCCTACTCCGATTAAAATGGTTCGTGGTGCTGGTCAATATTTAATGGATCAATTCGGGAAAAAATATTTAGATACGGTAAATAATGTGGCACATGTTGGACACGAAAACTATGCGGTTGTAAAAGCTGGTCAGGAACAAATGGCGTTGCTTAATACCAACTCCAGATATTTACATGAAAACATCAATCAATTGGCAAAAGAACTGATAGAAACCTTGCCTAAAGAATTAAACGTATTGCATTTTGTAAATTCTGGTAGCGAAGCAAATGAATTGGCAATTAGAATGGCAAAAGCAGTTACTGGTTCAAAAGATATGATTGCTAGTGAAGTTGGTTACCATGGAAATGCTAATATGTGTATTGATGTTTCTTCGTACAAATTTGATGGAAAAGGCGGACATGGAGTACCAGAATACACGCAAATTTTTCCTTTGCCAGATACATTTAGAGGTAAATATAGAGGCAAAAATGCTGCAACAAAATATGCAGAAGAAATTCAAAAATGTATTGAAAATATTCAGAAAAAGGGAAGAAATGTTGGCGGATTTATTATAGAACCCATTATAAGCTGTGGTGGTCAAGTTGAATTACCTGAAGGATTTTTAACAAAAGCATACAAAAAAGTTAGAAAAGCTGGCGGAATTTGTATTTCTGATGAAGTGCAAACGGGTTGTGGGAGAATGGGGAAAACCTTTTGGGGATTTCAATTGCATAATGTAATTCCGGATATTGTTACCATTGGGAAGCCCCTAGGAAATGGGCATCCAATTGCTGCAGTTGCCTGCACACAAAAAGTTGCTGATGCATTTGCAAACGGAATGGAATACTTCAATACGTTTGGTGGAAATCCTGTTTCTTGTGCTATTGCCACAGAAGTGTTACGAACTGTAAAAAGAGAAAAATTACAAGAAAATGCGTTAGAAGTTGGTGACTTTTTAAAAACTGAATTAAAAAAACTAGCAAAAGAATTTCCAATTATTGGTGATGTTCGCGGACAAGGATTATTTTTAGGAATTGAATTAATTGATTCAGGATTAAATCCATTGGCCGAACAAACGGATTATTTAGCAAACAGAATGAAAGATCATGGAATCTTAATGAGTACCGATGGTCCTGATCACAATGTACTTAAAATTAAGCCTCCAATTGTGTTCACTAAAGAAAACGCAGAAGAATTACTTTATTATCTTAAAAAAATAGTAAATGAAGATTTTATGAAGATTCAATAATAATATTAAATTTATAAGTATATCAACTAAAAACAACTAATTATGAAAAAATTACTATTTATTTTCACAATCTTTTTCATACTTTCTTCTTGTTCTACTTCAACAGAAGAACAAGATAAAAAAAACATTTTAGCAATTATGGATGCTCAACAAATAGCTTGGTCTAAACACGATTTAGAAGGTTTTATGCAGGGTTATTGGAAATCGGATTCGTTAAAATTTTATGGAAGTAATGGCGTGACTCTTGGCTGGGATAAAACATTATCAAATTACAAAAAAGGATATCCAACTCCAGATTATTCTGGAACATTAAATTTTAAAATTAATGATATTTCTAAAATTAATAATGATGCTTATTTTGTGATGGGTGAATATCATTTAATACGCAAGGTTGGAGATGCCAATGGCGTATTTATGATTATCTTTAAAAAAATAAATGGCGAATGGAAAATTATTGCTGATACATCTTGTTAGAAAATGAAACCAATTATTAGAAAAGCCACAAAAAAAGATTTACCTGTTTTAGACATATTTATGGATGGTTTGGTAGAAGCCGAACGCCCAATGGATGTTACTATTAAAGACGGTAAAGTTATATATTATGATTTAGAAGGCTTTATCCTTTCAGAAGATGCTGTTTTATATGTTGCAGAATTGAATGAAGAATTAGTTGCTTCTGGTTATGCTAAAATAAAACCTGACAGGATCTATTTAAAACATGATAAACATGCCTATTTGGGCTTTATGTTTGTTCCTGAAAAACATCGAGGAAATGGTTATAATAAATTGATTGTAGATGCATTATTAGCTTGGTGTAAAACCAAAAATATAAATGAAATTCGTTTAGATGTATATAATTCAAATCCTTCCGCAATTAGAGCTTATGAAAAAGTTGGCTTTGAAAAACACATGATTCATATGCGAATCAACATTAATAATTTGGATTCTTAAATCCCGAAAGGATTGTCTATAGTATGCATTGGTTTTGTAAACCATTTTGGACCTTCAGTTGTCATATAGATATGATCTTCGTGTCGAATTCCGAATTTACCTGGAACACAAATCATCGGTTCATTGCTAAACGTCATTCCTGGTTCTAAAACGGTTGTATCGTTTCTTACAATATATGGCCATTCATGAATTCCTAAACCAATTCCGTGACCAGTTCTGTGTGGCAATCCTGGTAATTTATAATCTGGTCCTAACCCATGTAATTCCAATACAACTCTAGAAGCAGCATCTACATCTGAACATGTATTTCCTAACTGAGCCGCATCAAATGCTGCTTGCTGTGTTTCCTTTTCGATGTTCCAAATTCGAGTTTGTTCTTCATTTGGAGTACCGAAAACATAGGTTCTTGTAATGTCAGAAATATAATCATGTAGCATACAACCAGTATCAATTAATACAACTTCGTTTTCTTCTAAATTTTTTGGTGCTTTTACTCCGTGAGGAAAAGAAGAATCTACTCCAAACAACACAATACAGAAGTATGATCCTGAAGGAGCTCCATATTTTACATGTGCTTCGTTTATGAAATCGGTAACCTCTTTGGCAGAAATACCTACTCTTAAAATTCTTGCTGCTGCTTTCTGAACTTCTAATGTGATGTTCATCGCATGTTGCATAATGGCAATTTCAGCATCAGACTTAAGCATTCTGCAACCTGCAGTAATTGGTTTTGCATTTATTAATTCGTATGTATTTTGACAATTTCTAATGCCATCAAATATAAAAAAGGGAGTTACTTCATCCATTGAAATGGCTCCAGCTTCTACTCCATTTTCTTTTAAAAGGGTTGCAAATAACTGGTAAGGAGATTCATGTTCTTCCCAACAATGAACAGCTCCTTCTATCAACATAAAATCAAATATCGTCCCTTTTTCAAATTCAGGAGCAATAAAAACTAGTTTCCCATTAGAAAATAACAAAGCACCAACAATTCGTTCGCTTGGATTCCATTTCATACCCGTAAAATAATACAGGTTTATTCCTGCATGCAAATACATTGCTGGTACATTTTTCTCTTGCATTAATCGGCAAGCTTTTTCAATTCTTTGCTGAAATTCTTCTTTTTTTATAGGTTGAACTAAATGCGCAATAGGTTGAATT
>JBDNGO010000115.1:0-66185 GCA_041689245.1 Flavobacteriaceae bacterium
TATCTTTGTCGGAATGTTATAAGTTTTTACCCAATCATTTCCAGTACCAATTGGTATTACAGCAAGTTGTATAGTGTTAGTTTCTACTAATTTTTGCTTCATTATTCCGTTAACAACATGATGTAAGGTTCCATCTCCACCAACAGAAATTATTTTAGTAAAACCAATTTTAATAGCATTTTCTACTAACTCTTCTTCATGTTTAGAATAGTTGGTAAAAGCAAACGAAAAAAGAATGTTTTGTTTTTTTAACTCATCTGAAATTTTATTCCAATTTTTTTTAGATTTTCCGTTTCCAGATATTGGATTCACAATTAAAAACCAATCAGTTTTCATAAAATAAAAAATTAATAAAGAGGTAAAATACAAAAATTGAATTCATAAATATAAATTAATAAATAATACAATTTAAATAGTGTAATTTGCTATCAATAAAAAAAATAAAAAGACAGATGTCTAAAAAGAATAAAATTTTTAAAAAGAAAGGAAGAATAGTTAAAGATTTAACTAAAAATATATTTAAAATATTAAATGAAGATGCTACACAATCTTATAATTATAAACAAATAGCATCTAAAATGGGAATTTCTGATACAGATGGAAAAACCCAAGTTTTAAAAAAATTAGCAGAATTAACTGCAACAAAAAAAATTAAAGAAAACGATAGAGGAAAATTTAAAGTAAACATAGATAGAAAGTATTATATAGGAACTTTAGATGTTATATCTAATGGAAATGCATATTTTATTTCTGATGATTTTGAAGATGATATTTTTATTCCTTCAATCAATTTAAATACAGGTTTACATAAAGACACCGTTAAGGCTTATACATATAACAAAGGTGGAAGTAAAAAAATAGAAGCTGATGTTGTAGAAGTTTTAGAACGGGCAAAAACAGAGTTTGTAGGGGTATTACAACTCAATAAAAACTTTGGTTTTGTGATAGCTGATGACAACAAAATGTATGCTGATTTTTTTATATCTCAAAACAAAATAAACGGAGCAGAAGATGGAGATAAAGTTGTTGTAACATTAATAGATTGGCCATCAAATTCTAAAAACCCGTTTGGAAAAATAACACAAGTTTTAGGAAAACCAGGAGATCATAATACAGAAATGCATTCTATTTTAGTAGAATATGGTTTACCGTATGAATTTTCTAAAGAAGTAGAAGAAGAAGCAGAAAATCTTCAGATAGAAATAACGAAAGAAGAAATTGCAAAACGTAGAGATATGCGAAGCGATTTAACCTTTACAATTGATCCAAAAGATGCAAAAGACTTTGATGATGCTTTATCATTTACAAAATTAGAAAACGGAAATTATGAAATAGGAATTCATATTGCAGATGTTTCGCATTATTTACAAGAAAAAACAAGATTAGATGATGAAGCTTATGAAAGAGCAACATCTGTTTATTTAGTAGATAGAGTAGTACCAATGCTGCCTGAAATGTTATCAAACGGAGTTTGTTCTTTACGACCGAATGAAGAAAAATTAACTTTTTCTGCTGTGTTTGAAATTAATGAAAAAACACAAGTTGTACAGCAATGGTTTGGTAGAACCGTTACCTATTCAGATCAGCGTTTTGCATATGAAGAAGCACAATCTATTATAGAAAATTGTACTTTATCTGATGTAAAAGAATACACAATGCCAGTAGATATCTCTATTATAAATAAAGAATATAAGGTAACTAAAGAAATAGTAGAAGCAACGTTAAAACTAGACGAACTCGCTAAAAAAATGCGTAAAAAACGGACGATTGCAGGCGCAATTTCTTTTGATAGGGTAGAAGTAAAGTTTAATTTAGATGAAGAAGCAAATCCTGTTGGGGTTTTCTTTAAAGAATCTAAAGATGCTAATAAATTAATTGAAGAATTTATGTTGTTAGCAAATAGAAAAGTGGCAGAATTTATTGGTCAAGAAAAAGGAAAACCCAGTAAAAAGACGTTTATTTATCGTGTTCATGATGAACCAAATATAGATAAACTTACAATTTTACAAGGTATTGTAAGTAAGTTTGGATATTCTTTAAATACGGACACAAAAGAGTCTATTTCGAAATCTTTAAATAAATTACTTTCAGATGTTCATGGAAAAGCGGAATCTAATATGGTAGAAACGTTAGCGATTAGAACCATGAGTAAAGCAGAATACACCACTCAAAACATTGGTCATTACGGATTGGCTTTTAATTACTACAGCCACTTTACATCACCAATTAGACGGTATTCAGATGTAATGACACATAGGCTACTACAATATTATTTAGATGGCGGAAACTCACCGAAAGCAGAGATTTACGAAGAAAAATGTAAACACTCTTCTCAAATGGAAGAACTTGCCTCTAAAGCAGAAAGGGATTCTATAAAATACATGCAAGTAAAATACATGCAAGATCATAAAGACATGGAGTTTGAAGGTGTTATTTCTGGCGTAACAGAATGGGGTATTTATGTAGAAATTAAAGAAAATAAATGTGAAGGAATGGTTAGAATTAGAGATATAAAAAGCGATTATTATATTTTTGATGAAAAACAATACGCGATCGTTGGTCAGTCAACCAAAAAAACGCACCAATTAGGAGGTGATGTTGTGGTTAAAGTAAAGAAGACTGACTTAGAGCGAAAACATTTAGATTTTACACTAATAGAATAATAATTTTTAAGCACCTAAAAAAAAAAGTATTATAGGAGCAGTTAAGCTAAAGAATTAATAAAAAGCTTTTTGTATCTTTGTTTTAAAATTAGAAATAATGAATTTATATAATATGATTTTGTTTATAGGAATGCCACAAGTAATTATAATAATTGTGGTTGTTTTATTGCTTTTTGGTGGTAGAAAAATTCCTGAATTAATGAAAGGTTTAGGAGGCGGAATTAAAGAGTTTAAAAAAGCTTCTAAAGAAGAAGATGATGAAAAAGATAAAATAGAAGATAAAAAATAAACTTCTATCTAGCGAATGGATAATAAAAAAACTCAACGATATAATTGAGTTTTTTATTTTTAATTTAAAATTTAACCGCAGTTCCAGAAGCTGTTACCATTAACATTCCGCCAGACTTACCAACAGTTTCATAATCTAAATCTACACCAATTATAGCATCTGCACCTAGAACTTTTGCCTGGTATTGCATTTCTTTTAAAGCGGTATCCTTCGCTTCTCGTAAAACACTTTCATAAGAACCAGATCTACCACCAACAATATCTCTAATTCCAGCAAAAAAATCTTTAAATAGATTGGCGCCAATAATCGTTTCTCCAGTAACAATACCTAAGTATTGCTTTACCTTGTGAGTTTCTAATGTGTTTGTTGTAGATACAATCATATGTGTTATTCTTTTTTAGCCTTATTTTCTTTTATATTTTCACCTATTTGATTTGTAGCAGCAAAACTAGCTACCATATCATTTAACATAGAACTTGCCGCATTTGGGTTGTTAGGCAGTAAAATTAAGTTACTATTTGCATGTGCACCAATAGCTTGTAAGGTATCATAATGTTGTGTAACTACAATTAATGCAGATGCTTCTTGAGAGTTGATTCCTGCTCTATTTAATACCTCTACAGATTCTTCTAAACCACGGGCAATTTCTCTACGCTGATCTGCAATACCCTTACCTTGTAAACGCTTACTTTCTGCTTCTGCTTTTGCTCTTTCAACAATTAAAATACGTTGTGCGTCACCTTCATATTGTGCAGCTGTTTTTTCTCGATCTGCAGCATTAATTCTGTTCATTGCGGCTTTTACTTGAGAATCTGGATCAATATCTGTTACTAAGGTTTTGATAATGTCATATCCATAGTTTGACATTGCATCATTTAATTCTGTTTTTACAGCGATAGCAATATCATCTTTCTTAACAAAAACATCATCTAATTTCATTTTAGGAACTTCTGCCCTAACAACATCAAAAACATAAGAAGTAATTTGATCGTGCGGATAATCTAGCTTATAAAAAGCATCATATACTTTTTCTTTAATAACCATAAACTGTACAGAAACTTTCAATTTTACAAAAACATCGTCTAATGTTTTGGTTTCTATAATTACATCTAATTGCTGAATTTTTAAACTGATTCTTCCTGAAATTCTATCAAAAACAGGAATTTTTAATTGTAAACCAGAATGACGAATGCTAAGAAATTTACCAAAACGCTCAATAATTGCCGCTGTCTGTTGTTTAACGGTAAAAAAGGAAGCGAATAATATAAGAAAAATGGCCACTATTAATATAATAAATGTTGGATTCATGGTTTTTTTATTTTACGATTATAAATTTTTATTAAAGATACAAATTTATATCTCCTAACTACTAGACGCAATTTTTAAAAAGTGTTACAATAAAAAGGGTCGTCATTTCTTTAGCTATTAGAAATAATTTAAAATGTAGCCTATAATTAAGCGCTTTAATTAAAAACTAAATGTAATTCCGTTTTCTAATTTATATTGTTCTTTTGGAATTCCTAAAACAGGAAAGGTGTCAAATTGATAAGAAAAAGTTGTAGTTAAGTCTAAACTCTTAAAAATAGATACTATTAATGAGGTTTCGCTAGATATTCTATAATCTCTAAACGCGTCTATTTTTGGTTGATAATAAGTTGTGCTTGATATGGTAATTGAATTTTTTGGACGTAAGCTAAAATAAAAATAAAAATCACCTCGGATATTTTTTTCAATAACATCACCATTCACACCAACAGAATTTTCAAGTTCATACATTACTAATGTACCTAAATAAAAGCTGCTTTTTTTTGATTGAAAGATTTTATTTCGAGAACCTAAACCCGTTAAAGCTCTATAATTGATAAAAGAAATAAGGTCTCTTTGAAATTGAATAAAACTCTCAAAAACGTATTTTTGACGGAAGCGATAGTTATACCTCAAATGCTGCACACTTTCATTTGAAAGCTCTATATTATTAACCTTGTTAAATTCAACCTTATTAAAAAAAAGGAAGGTGTTTTTTTTAAAGGAATATTGTAGTGTTAGATCACTGCTTATTGTAAATTCTTTGTTTACATTTTTAACTAACTCAATGTCTAAGCCAGCTTTCCCTACAAAACGAATAGAGTCAGTAGATTTTCTTAAGCCTTCTACATTTACTATCTGAGAACTAAGTAAAAAACAAAAGGATAAAAAAAATAAAAAAATAAACTTTTTAAGCACGATTTATTTTATTGATAAATTTTTAACAGCTTTTAGAATTCGACGGATGGTTTCTTCTTTCCCAATCATTTCAATAACATCAAATAAATGCGGTCCTTTTAAAGCGCCAACCAAACTTAATCGCAAAGGTTGCATTACTTTACCAAAACCGATTTCTTTATTAGCAATCCACTCTTTAATTTCTTTTTCTGTATTTATTGATGAAAAGTCTTGTATTTTTTCAAGAACGGCAATTAACTCATTCATTAACGAGTCCGTCTCTGGCTTCCAGTTCTTTTTAGAAGCTTTATCATCGTATAAAGCTGGCGCTTGAAAAAAGAAATTAGCTAATTCCCAAAAATCTGACACAAAAACAGCTCTTTCCTTAATTAATGAAACTACTTTTTGAACGTATTTTTTATCGTGATTATGAGCAGTTTTTGACGAAGTAATCTCATTATTATCAAGAGATTTCTTCATTTCATTCGCAATGGCACTTAATTTTGTATTCAGAATTGACAAAAACAACTCAGTTAATTCTTCATCAGACTTTGTTTGCATGTATTGCTGATTAAACCAATTTGTTTTATCGGGACTAAATTTTGCTCCAGATTTACTAACTCTTTTTAAATCAAACACTTGTACTAATTCTTCTAATGAAAAAAGCTCTTGCTCTGTTCCTGGATTCCATCCCAATAAAGCCAACATATTTATAAAAGCATCAGCAAAATAACCATCTTCTTTATATCCGCGAGAAACATCGCCGGTTTGGTCGTTTTTATATTCTAAAGGAAACACAGGGAAACCTAATTTATCACCATCACGTTTGCTTAATTTTCCTTTTCCAATAGGTTTTAAAATTAAAGGCAAATGAGCAAATTTAGGCGCATTCCAATCAAAAGCTTTGTATAATAAAACGTGTAACGGCATTGATGGCAACCATTCTTCTCCTCGAATAACATGACTAATTTCCATTAAATGATCATCTACAATATTCGCTAAATGGTAGGTTGGCATTCCGTCTGATTTAAACAAAACCTTATCATCTAACGTATTGGTGTCAATCTTAATAGATCCACGAATTTCATCATTTATTAGTAAAGATTCGTCTTGTGGAATTTTAAAACGGATTACATAATTTTCTCCAGCATTTAATTTTGCATCAACTTCTTCTTTAGATAGGCTTAAAGAATTGTTTAATTTTTGTCTATTATGCCAATTATAAATAAATGTTTTTCCTTTTTCTTCGTGATCTTTTCTATGAAAATCTAACTGTTCTGAAGAATCAAAAGCATAATACGCCCACCCTTTTTCTATTAAAGTATCGGCATATTTTTTATAGATTTCTTTACGTTCAGATTGTCTGTAAGGACCAAATTTTTCGTTTTTATTAGGGCCTTCATCAAAAGGGATATTGCACCAATTTAACGCATTAATAATATATTGTTCTGCGTTTGCAACATAACGCGTTTGATCTGTATCTTCTATGCGCAACACAAAAGTTCCGCCATGTTTTTTAGCAAATAAGTAATTAAATAAAGCGGTTCTTACACCACCAATATGTAGTGGTCCGGTAGGACTTGGGGCAAAACGAACGCGAACAGTAGATTCCATTTTTTTATTTTTTCTTGGGGCAAAGATACTTTAGTTTATAATGATAAAAAAGCGATATTATAAATGCTTTGTTAAGGTTTAACAGTTTCTTTCTATAAAAATATTTTTAAAAGACTATTTTTATTGACTACATGAAGAATACATATAAAAACATTGAACAAAAGCTACATCAATTTGTTCGAAAATTTTACATAAACGAATTAATAAAAGGAACTATTTTGTTTCTTTCATTAGGATTTTTGTATTTTTTTTTCACGCTTTTTATAGAGTATTTTTTATGGCTCCAGCCAACAGCAAGAACAGTTCTTTTTTGGCTGTTTATTTTAGTTGAATTGTATTTATTATTCCATTTTATTTTAACACCAACCTTTAAATTAATAGGTTTAAAAAAAGGAATTTCATTTACAGAATCTTCTAAAATTATAGGTTCTCATTTTACAGAAGTAAGCGATAAGCTAATTAATGTTTTACAACTCAAAGAATCTTCACATCAATCAGATTTATTATTGGCAAGTATCGAGCAAAAATCTAAAGAATTACAGCCAATTCCCTTTGCAAAAGCAGTTAACTTTAAAACAAATACAAAGTATTTAAAATACGCGGCAATTCCAGTAATTATTTGGTTACTAATTACTATTACAGGCAACTTTAACATGTTTAACACATCTTTTAAAAGAGTTGTAAACTATAGAACTGCATTTTTGCCACCAGCACCGTTTTCGTTTCATTTGATAAATGCTGATTTAAAAGTGATTCAAGGAAAACCGTTTACGCTGGAGTTTAAAACGAAAGGAAAAGTTAGGCCAACAGATGTAACTATTTTTTATAACCATCAAAGTTATTTTTTACAGAACCAAAACGGAATATTTTCCTACACTTTTACGGACACTAAAAAGGATATTAATTTTTATGTAGAAGCAAACGAAATTACTTCAGAAAAGTATCGATTGAATGTTGTTAAAACACCAACAATTCAGAATATTTATATAGACTTACAGTATCCAAAGTATATTAACAAAAAAAACGAAACCATTAATAACACCAGAACTATTTTAATTCCTGAAGGGACAAAAACCACGTGGAACGTTGCCACAAATCAAACGGATTCGGTTGCTTTTATTTTAGACAATAATCAATATAATTTTAGGCAATCAAAAACAAACTTTTTCACATATTCTAAACGGGTTTTAAAAACGTTTAAGTATCAAATAGCAACATCAAATTATGAGTTAAAAGAGTTTGAAAAACTATATTTTAAAGTTGATGTTGTAAGGGATGAATTTCCAGAAATAGAAGTGCTGTCTGATATTGATAGTGTATCGAGCAACAGAGCGCAATTTGTGGGTGAATTTTCTGATGATTATGGAATTAGAAAATTAGAAGTTGTTTTTTATGATGCCGAAAATCCAATTGAAATAACGATAAAAAAAATTGAGTTAGATAAAGGAGAAAATCAAATGTTCTACTTTTCTTTTCCGGGAGATTTAGAAATAAAAAAAGGAGTTGATTACGAAATTTATTTTCAGGTTTTTGATAATGATGGCATTAACGGAAGTAAAAAAAGTAAAAGTAAAAAATTTAGTTTTAGAAACAAATCTGACAATGAAATTGAAGCAGCAGCTGTTTTACAGCAACGTAAACAAATAAAATCAATAGAAAACACGCTTTTAAAAAGGCAAGAAGAAAAGAAAGAATTAGAAGAAATTAAGCAAAACCTTCAGAACAATAAAAATGTTAATTGGAACGATAAAAAGAAGATAGACAATTATATAAAACGTCAAGAACAATATAAACAAATGATGCAGCGTCAAACAGATAAACTGCAAGAAAACATTAAAGATTTACCAAAAGATCCTGAAACCATAAAAGAAAAGAAAGAGCAACTTAAAAAAAGAATAGAAGAACTTAAAAAGTTAGAAAAAGAACAAAAGTTGTTGGAGGAATTAAAAAAGCTTGCAGAAAAATTAAATAAAGAGGATTTGCTTCAAAAAGTGAAGCAATTAACAGAACAAAACAAACAGCAAGAACGTAGTTTAGAACGCATATTAGAGCTTACAAAAAGATTTTATGTTGAGCAAAAAACCATGCAAATAGCTAACAAATTAGACGAACTTTCTAAAAAACAAGACAGCATTGTAAAGTCACCAAAATCAGATTTAAATAGCCAAAAAGAGATAAAGAAAGAATTTAAAGAACTTCAAAATGAACTAAATAACCTAGACCAAGACAACAAAGCATTGAAAGAACCGATGCAAATCCCAGACACAAAAGAAGAGCAAAAAGAAGTAAACAATCAGTTAAACAAAGCGGAACAGAATAATCAATCAGATACAAATCAACAAAATAAAAGTCTAAAAAAAGCTGCTCAAAAAATGCAAGAAATGAGCCAGAAAATGCAACAAGCAATGTCTGATATGGAAGGCGAAATGAAAGAGGCTAGCGAAAAATCGTTACGCATCATTTTAGAAAATTTATTAAATTTTTCTTTTAAGCAAGAAAGCTTAATGAATAAGTTTTCTGAGCTAGATGTTGCACATCCAGATTTTGGTAAAGAGCTAAAAAGCCAAAACACGTTAAAAACGTATTTAGAACACATAGATGATAGCTTATATGTCTTGTCGATGCGTTTGCCAGAGATATCAACAATTGTACAAAAAGACCTTACAAACATGCATTATAATTTAGAGCAATCGTTAGAGAATTTTGCAGAAAACAGATTTAATAACGGTTTGTCTAATCAGCAATATGTAATGACCTCTGTTAATAATTTAGCAGATTTTTTAAGTAATATTTTAGACAATATGCAACAACCAAAAATATCTAAAACAGGTAAAGGAAAAAAAGGAGAAAATTCGTTTAGTCTACCAGATATTATTAAAAAACAAGAAGACGTTGTTAAAAAAATGCAGCAAGGCAATAAAAAAAGTCAGCAAGAAAACACTGAAAAGAAGGGGGAAAGTAAAGGAAATAGAAACAATGATTTAGACGGAGAATTATATAAAACATATCAAGAGCAATCTCAATTAAGGCAAGAATTGGAGGACGCACTTAAAAGGAATGGTTTAGGGAATAATTCAGAAGCAAATAAAGTGCTAAAATCTATGGAAGAACTAGAAAACGAAATTCTAGAAAAAGGATTTAATCGCGTAACGCTTCAAAAAATGCAGCAACTTAAATACAATCTGTTAAAACTAGATAAAGCAGTTTTTGAACAGGAGAGTGACACTAAAAGAAAATCGACTTCTAATCAACAAAAAGATAAATCAAACAACGCTAAACTGTTGATTAAAAAACTGTTTTACAATCAAACAGAAATATTAAATAGACAATCATTACCTTTGCAAAAAAATTACAAGAAGAAAGTACAAGAGTATTTTAGTAATTTAAAAAGTAAAAAGAAAAGTGATTGAGTTTAATTACGAAACAAATTTTAAACTAACCAACGAAACACAACTTGCTAATTGGATAGGAAGCTGTATTCAAAAGGACGGATTTAAGATTGGAGAAATTAATTATATTTTTTGTGATGACACTTATTTACATAAATTAAACATAGAGTTTTTACAACACGACACCTATACTGATATTATTAGTTTTGATAATACTTTAGGTAAAATTATCAGCGGAGATATTTTTATTTCCGTAGAAAGAGTTAAAGAGAACTCTATAACATTTAATTCTTCTTTCAATTTAGAGTTATATAGAGTTATGATTCATGGCGTTTTGCACTACATGGACCATAAAGATAAATCAGAAGAAGAAAAGCAATTAATGCGAGAAAAAGAAAACGAATGTTTAGGAGAACTAAACTACTGATCTTCAGTTAAATAAGAATAAATAGTTTCACGTGAAACATACAATATGAGTCTTTTTTCAACAACATATGATGTAATAGTAATTGGTGCCGGTCACGCAGGAAGTGAAGCGGCAGCAGCAAGCGCAAATATGGGAGCGCATACATTGCTGATAACAATGAGTTTGCAAAATATTGCGCAAATGAGTTGTAATCCTGCAATGGGAGGAATTGCAAAAGGACAAATTGTTCGTGAAATAGATGCGTTGGGCGGGTATAGCGGAATTGTTACAGATAAAACAGCTATTCAGTTTAAAATGTTGAACAAATCTAAAGGGCCGGCAATGTGGAGTCCAAGAGCACAGTCTGATAGAATGCGTTTTTCTGAAGAATGGAGAAAAGTTTTAGAACAAAGAGAAAACTTAGATTTTTATCAAGACTCTGTTAATGGATTGTTGTTTGATGGGGATAAAATTATTGGTGTAAAAACCGTTTTAGGGTTAGAAATAAAATCTAAAACTGTAATTATTACAGCAGGAACTTTTTTAAACGGATTAATTCATATTGGAGAAAAAACGTTTGGAGGCGGAAGATCAGGAGAACGAGCTTCTACAGGAATTACAGAGGATTTAGTTAAAAAAGGCTTTGAAGCAGGAAGAATGAAAACAGGAACACCTCCAAGAGTTGATGCGCGTTCTTTAGATTTTTCTAAAATGACCGAACAACCTGGGGATGAAAATCCACAAAAATTTTCATACTTACCAACAACAAAACCATTAACAAAACAACGCTCTTGTTATTTAACATATACAAATCAAAAAGTTCATGATTTATTAAGAGAAGGCTTTGATAGATCTCCAATGTTTAACGGAAGAATTAAATCTACAGGGCCAAGATACTGTCCTTCTGTAGAAGATAAAATTGATCGTTTTGCATCAAAAGACAGGCATCAGATGTTTATTGAGCCAGAAGGTTGGGATACGGTCGAAATTTATGTAAACGGATTTTCCACATCATTACCAGAAGATGTTCAAGACAAAGCAATCCGATCTGTTGCAGGATTTGAAAAGGTGAAGTTTTTACGTTATGGGTATGCCATAGAATATGATTATTTTCCACCAACACAATTAACGCATTCATTAGAAACAAAGTTGATAAAAAATTTATTTTTTGCTGGTCAAATTAACGGAACTACAGGTTATGAAGAGGCCGCTTCACAAGGATTGATGGCAGGGATAAACGCGGCGTTAAAAACTCAAAATAAAGAGCCTTTTATTTTAAAAAGAAACGAGGCTTATATTGGTGTTTTAATAGATGATTTAATAACAAAAGGTACAGAAGAGCCTTATAGAATGTTTACTTCTAGAGCGGAATATAGAACCTTATTAAGACAAGATAATGCGGATTTAAGGCTAACTCCAAGATCTTATGAAATAGGGTTGGCTTCTGAAGAAAGAATGAAACTCGTTATAGAAAAGAGAGAAAAAACAGAATTAATGATTGCTTTTTTAACTAATTTAAGTGTTAAAAAAGAAGAATTAAATAGCATTCTAGAAAAGAAAAATTTAGCTCTGGTTAATCAATCTATGAAATTATTTAAAGTTGCGGCAAGACCACAATTAGAGTTTTCGGACTTTGTTCATTTAACTAAATTAAGTAGTTTTATTTCTGATCACAATATCAATTCGGATGTCATCGAGCAAGTAGAAATATATTTAAAGTATTCTGGATATATAGAAAAAGAAAAGAACAACGCAGACAAGTTAAATAGATTAGAAAATGTTACAATTCCCCAAACTTTTGATTATTCAAAAGTAAAATCCCTTTCTTTTGAGGCAAGAGAAAAGCTGACTAAAATTAAACCAACTTCTATTTCGCAAGCAAGTAGAATTAGTGGAGTTTCGCCAAGTGATGTTTCAGTTTTACTGGTTTATATGGGAAGATAAAAACACATGTTCCATGTGGAACAGTATAAGTTTTGTTATATTATGATTAAAGAAAAAGAACTTTATAAAGGGTTAAAGCCGTTTAGGAGCTGTAAAGATTATACGGTTTCCCAAGAAACGTATGAACTCTTACTAAATCAAGATTTTGATATGATGGTTACACTCCCTGTTCCGTCAGGTTTAGAAAATTATTATAAAAGCGAAGATTATATTTCTCACACAAATGTTAATAAAAGTGTTATTGATAAAATTTATCAAAGAGTAAGAAAGCACACCTTGCAAAATAAATTAGCATTAATTAATTCCTTTAATTTCACGGATAAAAAACTGTTAGATATTGGATCCGGAACTGGAGATTTTTTAGCAACGTGTAAAAAGGATAATTGGACTGTTTTTGGAGTTGAACCCAATAAAGAAGCAGGTGATATTTCTACAAAAAAAGGAGTAAATATTATTAGTGATATTTCTTTATTAAAGGAAAACAACTTTGATGTTATTACGCTTTGGCATGTTTTAGAACATGTAGAAAATTTGTTAGAATATATAGAAATGTTAAAATCTAAATTAAACCCAAACGGAGTGTTAATTATTGCGGTACCAAATTATAAAAGTTTTGATGCCATTTATTACAAAGAGTTTTGGGCCGCTTTTGATGTACCAAGACATCTTTGGCATTTTTCTCAACAGTCGATAAAAAAACTATTCGCTGAAGTTTCTATGTTAGTAGAAAAAACGATTCCTATGAAATATGATTCATATTACGTTTCCTTGTTAAGCGAAAAATATAAATCAGGAAGAACTAATTTTTTTAAAGCATTTTATATTGGTTTTCTTTCTAACTTTAAAGCGAGGTCAACTTCTGAGTATTCCTCTCTTATTTATGTGATTAAAAACACAGAAAACACTATTTAATAGCAGTTTAGTGAATCAATTTATACCGAGACAAAGGTTTTATTACTAAAATTTAAAAAACGCCTTAAAAATGAGTACATAAAGGTTTTTAAATAAATATTTCTTATTTAAAACCAGATTTTCAATAAAAAATATTTATACTTCTTATCTGCTTAATAAATAAACACCAAAAATTGTAGTTGCAAAATAAACCGCTAAAGTCATAGCTCCAGCATAATCTTTTGCCAATCTTTGACCAATTAATAAAAAGATAAGTGTTAGCGCAGATAATTCTACTCCTAAAAAGGCATACGTTTTAATTCCGGTTGTTGCTAATTGATAAACACCAATAATCATAAAAACACTGGCAATAATTTCGAGAACTAAAATTGATGCTAATAATAAAGGAACCATTTTTTTTAGAGGTGAATTTGAAAAATGGCCTTTTATAAAAGATAAATTTCCTTTCCAATCGGTTATTTTATCAACTCCAGACTGTAAAAAGGTGACAATTAAAAAAGAGAGGATTAATATTTCTGTTGGATAATTCTTTAATAGTTCCATAAGTAAATTTATTAAGTAACAAAACTACTAAAAAGAAAGATGTGAGCAATACATTATTAACGCGCATCTTATCAAAGAATCAAAGCAACTTTTATTTTTCAGGGTTTTTCGTTTCAAGTAATTTTACTGTTATATAGAAATTAAGATTGTTCCTCCGAAGAATTCATTATTTAGAATTTAATTTTGCTTCTAAAATTTTAGCTGTTTTTGTAGCACACAATCCACCAATATTAGTACACTTAAATTCGTGCGGTATTCCCATACCAATTGTGTACATCGTTTCGATCACTTCATCTAAAGGTATTAATTCGTCATATCCGGAGAGTGCCATGTTCGCAAAAGAAATTGCGTTCGTTGCTGCCATCACGTTATTTCCCAAACAAGGGGCTTCTACTCTATTTGCAATAGGTGTGCACGTCATACCAAGTGTACTTTGTAACACCATAGAAGCAGCAGAAATAGACTGGGCAAGCGAACCCTTCGCAAGATATACAATTGCTGCTGAAGCCATACTGCCTCCAGACCCATACTCAACTCCACATCCCGCCACTTCTCCTGCAAAAGTGGATTGTGTCGAAATAAAAATTCCAATGACTCCAGCCACCAACATTGCTTTAACGATTTCATCTTCTGAAACTCCAAGAAAATCGGAAATCCCCATCACAGCGCCAGGGAGTGTACCACATGAACCGGCAGTAGGAGCCGCGACAATAATCCCCATTGAACTTTTTACCTCCATTAAAGAAGAAACATACATCACAACAATATTGAGCGCACCAGTCTCTATTAACCGTTTGTTTTGTAATTGGGTTCTGAAATTTACAGATTGACTACCTAACAACCGGTCAGCATATTGAGTACCCTGTAGTCCATACTTTATGGAATCTTTTAGAATACGTACTATCTTTCTCATTTTCCCAAAAATTTCTTCTTCAGAAATGTTCCCTCTTTCACTTTCATAAAAAACAGCCAGTTCCAATAGAGAAAGATTCTTATTTTTATTATACTCCAGCATTTCGTTGCACGTTGTAAAGGGCACTTTAATATCTTTTCTTGAAAGGACAGGAAGCACAGGGCATAGTTTTTTTATGAACAGAACATCTTCCATAGAGGCCAATTGCACCAGAAATAATTCCTCTGGAAAATTTTGCGCCTTTATTTCAATAAAACTCGGATTTTCATCATGCACAATTAAGTAGTCATAAGACATTCCTTTATTAATTACTTCTAAAATTTTATCTGGTGTCTTGCAATAAATCAGCGTTTCGTAAAAATCACCTATCATAGAAACTTCAATTCCATCAATGGCTATTACTTCAATCATACCCCCACCTGTGGAAATCGCCGTCAAGGCTCTGGTCTCAAAAGAATTACTCAACGTAATTTTATACGTATTTAAATGTTTCGCGGCAATATCTTTTATCGCAAATTGAATTTTTATACCAGCTTGAGAAAGATGATAATCAGATTTAGGTAACCGTTCATCATCTGCCTCCCATCCCATGAAGCCTCCAAAAAGACCCATGTCAGAGCCTTGGCCGGAATGCGTCGCGGCGAGGGAGCCGTTCGGGTCAAATTCTATATATACATCCTCAATATTTCCATCCATTAAATCGCGGCATATCCTTCCTATTCGTAATGCCGCGGCACAATGTGAACTGGAAGGACCACGCATTACGGGGCCGATAACATCGTTGAAAATACTAGGATATGATTTCATGATAATATTTTTTTGATTATGGATCAACGAGTGAATAACGTAAGGGGAAGTTCTAAAAATTTATTTTTCATAAAAACCTCAAATAAACACGAACTTCATTTAACGCTGATTGAACTTTTCTGTTGCTAAATTAAAATTTATTTTCATTTTTGATCTAATTTTTTTGGATACTTTTCACAAACGAATAATATGTTATATTTTAAGTCTAATCGTTTATTTATGCCTAAATAAATGGTAAGTTAAACCGGTTATTTCTGTTGCTATTTTTCTGCTAGAAAAGGAATAAAAAATTCAAATAATAAAGGAATTAAATCACTCTCTGCACGTTTTTCTTTAAAAAATCAAACTATTTTTTCCTTGTTTTTTATATTTCACAAATTTCAGACCTATTTTATTCAAAATAATGTAAAAAGGCATATATAATTAATTGAATATTAAAGTATATATCTCCCCATATAATTTTGCTTCAGGTTTTCAATTTAGAGGTGGTTATCAGTTTTCTAAGACCAACATCTTGTATGTGTATAATACTAATTTTAACACTCAAAACAATTTATTGTTAAGTGTTGAAAACAGCCTAAATGCTGATTATAGATTCTTTAGCGTGTAATAAACGGGTTAGTTTTATTGACAAATCTAATAAAATAATCTTAGCGTTTCCATTTCTTTCAATATGATATATTGCTGAACTTATTTCGTTGCTTATCTCTAAAACATTTCCGCTATGTACAAACGGAGCAAACTTTTTTAAATCAAATCCAGCCGTTTTTATTTCTAAAAAAACAATTGCTTCTGAGTTGTAATTTAACAACATTGCCTGTCTAAAAAACTGTAAACAATAGTGTAAAAAACGTTTTTGAGTTTCCCTTCCGCTTTTTGAAATTTCATCACTCCAAGAAACCAATTGTTGCACAACAGTAGCATTTCCTTTTGCCCTAAAAGCCGTTCTAACCCAAGTAATAAACCATTGTTCAAAAACAGTATCACTAGAATCATGAAGTAATAAATGCAACGCTTTATTATAATTTCCTTCAGCTTGATGTGCAACTTTATATGCAGAACTTTCAGAAATTTTTTCTTTAGCAATTAATGATTGTGCAATTTCTTCTTCCGATAATGCAGGAAAATGAATTGCTTGGCAACGAGATTTTAAGGTATTTATAATTTGTTCTTCATCTTCTGTACACAAAATAAATAGTGTTTTTTCTGGCGGTTCTTCAATTAGTTTTAACAGTTTATTTGCCGCAGACAGGTTCATTTTTTCTGCCATCCAAATAATCATCACTTTAAAACCACCTTCATAAGACTTTAATTGCAATGATTTTACAATATTTTCGGCTTCATCTACACCAATCAAACCTTGTTTGTTTTCTACGCCAATAAATTGCAACCAATTGTACAAACTTCCGTAAGATTGTTCTTTGATAAACGTTCTCCAATCTTCTAAAAAAAAATCACTTACAGGATGTTTTTTTACTTTATCATTTGAAGCAACAGGAAAAGAAAAATGCAAATCTGGATGCGCTAATTTTTCGCATTTAATTCGGCAAGACCCTTCGTTATTGCTAGTAGCACAAAGCAAATATTGTGCATACGCAATAGCCATAGGTAAGGTCCCAAAACCTTCTTTTCCTACAAACAGTTGAGCATGCGAAATCCTGCCATTTTCCGTAGTAGATTTTAAGTGATTTTTAATATGATCTTGACCGATTACGTCTTTAAAAAACATAACACAAATATATAACTTTAAAGTATCGAAAACAGCACTGCTATTTTTTGATTAGTTATTTTTTGGAACATTCTTAAATAAGTACATTTGTAAAAAATAAAACAACAATGCCAACACTAAACGATTTTAACTTCAAAGATAAAAAAGCACTAATTAGAGTTGATTTTAACGTTCCCTTAAATGATGAGTTTATGGTTACCGATACAACAAGAATTCAGGCAGCAAAATCAACAATTATTAACGTTTTAGAAGATGGTGGTTCTGCAATATTAATGTCGCATTTAGGCAGACCAACAGGGAAAGAAGATCAATTTTCTTTGCGTCATATTGTAGAAAAAGTAACCGAAACGTTAGGTGTTCAGGTTAAATTTGTTGATGATTGCGTTGGAGAAAAAGTAGCACAAGCTGTTTTAGGGTTAGAACCAGGAGAAGTTTTGTTGTTAGAAAATTTACGTTTTTATAAAGAAGAAGAAGCAGGAGATAAAAACTTTGCAGAGCAACTATCTAAATTTGGAGATGTATATGTAAATGACGCGTTTGGCGCAGTACACAGAGCACATGCGTCAACAGCAATTATTACTGAATTTTTTCCAAAAAACAAATGCTTTGGAAATTTATTAGCAAGAGAAATAGAAAGTATCAACAAAGTATTAAATAATAGTCAAAAACCAGTTACCGCCATTTTAGGAGGCGCAAAAGTATCCTCAAAAATTGGTGTAATAGAAAATATTTTAGACAAAGTTGACCATATTATTATTGGTGGCGGAATGACCTTTACTTTTGTAAAAGCACTTGGCGGAAATATAGGCAGCTCTTTAGTAGAAGATGATAAACTAGAATTAGCGTTAGCTCTTTTAGAAAAAGCGAAAGCAAAAAATGTTCAAATTCATTTACCGGTTGATGCTATTATTGCTGATAAATTTAGCAATGATGCCAATACACAAGAAGTTGATACCAACGAAATTCCTGATGGCTGGATGGGATTAGATACTGGGCCAAAAACAATGTTGCAGTTTGCAAAGGTAATAGCTAAATCGAAAACCATATTATGGAATGGGCCTTTAGGTGTTTTTGAAATGGAAAAGTTTTCTAAAGGAACGATAGAAGTAGGAAATGCTATTGCAGAAGCAACTAAAAACGGAGCCTTTTCTTTAGTTGGTGGCGGAGACTCTGTTGCTGCGGTTAAGCAATTTGGTTTTGAAGATAAAGTCAGTTATGTTTCTACGGGTGGAGGCGCAATGTTAGAAATGTTAGAAGGGAAAACCTTACCAGGAATAGAAGCAATTCTTAATTAATTAATAAATTTAAAACACTCAATGAAATACACAAAACTACCAAACTCAGAGATAAAAGTTTCAAAAATTTGTTTAGGAACCATGACTTGGGGACAACAAAACAATGAGCAAGAAGGTCATGAACAAATGGATTATGCATTAGAAAAAGGAGTTAACTTTTTTGATGTAGCAGAGTTGTATCCAATACCTGCAAAAGCAGAAACGTATGGATCTACTGAAAAAATAATTGGTTCTTGGTTTCAAAAATCTGGCAATAGAGACAAAGTTGTTTTAGCAACTAAAATTGCTGGTTGGGGAGCTTACACAGGTCACATTAGAAAAGATGGTTTTAGCATAAGAGCTATTAAAGAAGCGGTAGAAAATAGTTTAAAAAGACTACAAACAGATTATATAGATTTGTATCAATTGCATTGGCCAGAAAGAGCAGCAAATTGTTTTGGTGTTAGAGAATATCCTTATAAAAGCCATGATGAGCGATATGAAAATCATTTAGAAATTTTAGAAACGCTTCAAGGTTTTATTTCAGAAGGAAAGATTCGTAAAATAGGGCTATCAAACGAAACTCCGTGGGGAACAATGCAATATTTGCAAACAGCAAAAGATCATAATTTACCAAGAATGTCAACGATTCAGAATTCATATTCTTTATTACATCGTGCTTATGAGTATGGAATGTCTGAAGTTTCTTTGAGAGAAAATATCGGATTATTGGTATATTCTCCACTTGCTTTTGGTGTTCTTTCAGGGAAATATCTTGGAGGGAAAAAACCAGTGGATGCACGAGTTACGTTGTTTCCAAATTACAATAGATATTCGTCCCCACAATCTGAAAAAGCAGTGTTGGAGTATCAAAAAATTGCTGATAAACAGGGATTTTCTTTAGTTGAATTGTCGCTAGCATTTGTAAATCAATTGCCTTTTGTAACTAGTAATATTATTGGGGCTTCAAAAATGAATCAGTTAAAAGAAAACATTAATAGCATCAACATTAATTTATCAGAAGAAATTATTGATGAAATAAATGAGGTTCATAAAATAATGCCAAATCCGGCACCATAGATAAAAAAAAAGAGATTGCTTTTGCAATCTCTTTTTTTTAGTATCCTATTTTAGTACGAACTCTTTTTAAAACTTTATTAGCAACTTTTTTGGCTTTTTCCGCACCGATTGCCAATGCTTCATCAATTTCGTTTAGGTTATTCATGTAATGATTATACTTTTCTCTTTCGGGAGCAAATTTTTCTAAAATCAACTCATACAACGCTTGCTTTGCATGACCATATCCATAATTTCCACCTAAATAATTTGCTCTCATTTTTGTAATATCTTCCTCAGAAGCCAATAATTTATACAATGCAAAAATGGTATCAGTTTCTGGGTTTTTAGAATCTTCTAGCGGTGTGCTATCCGTTTGAATCGCCATGATTTGCTTTCGTAATTTTTTATCAGCTAAAAAAATATTGATAAAATTATTTCGAGATTTGCTCATTTTTTCTCCATCAGTTCCTGGAACTAACATCGTGTCTTCACTAATTTTTGCATTAGGAAGCACTAAAGTTTCACCAACAATGTTGTTAAATCTGCTAGCAACATCTCTAGTCATTTCTAGATGCTGTAACTGATCTTTTCCTACAGGAACAATTTCTGCATCGTACAGTAAAATATCTGCGGCCATTAACATTGGATATGAAAATAAACCAGAATTTACATCAGCCAATCTATCAGCTTTATCTTTAAAGCTATGTGCCAATGTTAACCGCTGAAAAGGGAAAAAGCAACTCAAATACCAAGACAGTTCTGTTACTTGTGGTACATCACTTTGTCTATAAAAAACGGTAGAATTTACATCTAAACCACAAGCTAGCCAAGTTGCAGCAACACTATATGTGTTGTTTTTTAAGGTTTTTGCATCTTTTATCTGAGTTAAAGAATGCATGTCTGCAATAAATAAAAAGGTTTCTTCTTTCGCTTCTTGAGCCATTTTTATAGCAGGTAAAATAGCGCCTAATAAATTTCCTAAATGTGGTGTTCCAGTACTTTGCACACCAGTTAAAACTCTTGACATTAATTTGTGTTTAAATAATTTTATCAAATCTAAAGCAAAAATACAGTTTTAATAAGAAAAACCCAATAAGAATATTAATTAGTACATTTGGCGACTATGGAATTCTTTAAAAATATTTTTCGTGCAATTTGGCGCGTTTGGTTTTACGTTTTTTTTGGTTTGTCTTTACTTATAATGATGCCTTTTTTATTTATTCTAACTTTTCATGAAAACCAATACCCAGCGTTATATAAAATTATTAGAGCGTTTTCTAAAACGTTAATTTATGTAATGGGTTTTCGATTAAAAAAGGAAATAGAAGAACCTTTAGATGCAACTCAGAGTTATATGTTTTGTCCAAATCATACATCAATGTTAGATCCATTTATATTGATAAGTATGATTAAAAATCCGATTGTTTTTGTGGGAAAATCGGAGCTTAAAAAAATTCCAGTTTTCGGATTCTTTTATAACCGCATTTGTATTTTGGTTGATCGAAGCAGTCAAAAAAGCAGAAAAGAAGTGTATTTTAGTGCTAAAAGAAGGTTGCAAAACGGAACTAGTGTTGCAATTTTCCCTGAAGGATTAGTTCCGACGGAAGATATTATTTTAAGTGCATTTAAAAACGGAGCGTTTAGCTTAGCCATTGAACATCAAATTCCTATTGTACCTGCAACATATTTTGATTGTAAACGTTTCTTTTCTTGGACCTATTTTAAAGGTAGGCCGGGAACTATTAGAATTAAGCAGCACAAACCAATTTTTACCAAAGGGTTAGATAAAAAAAGCTTGAGTACCATTAAAGAACAAACATTTGCTGTTTTATTTAATGATTTATCTAATGATGAGCTGTATATGAAAGATACAAATAGAAATATTAATGAGCGAAACTAACCACAAATACAGTAATAAAGAAGAAAAATTAAATATTGCAACTCATGCTTTTGGTTTGATTTTAAGCAGTATAGCATTCCCTTTTTTAATTTTAAAATCAATGTATTTTGAAGGTTTTTGGAAACCTTTTAGCCTCTTAATTTTCGGACTCAGTTTAATTATTTTGTATGCTGCTTCTACACTTTATCATTCAGCAACCAAACCAAAATTAAGAAGACGATTAAATATTTTTGATCATTCAGCAATTTATGTTTTAATTGCAGGAACGTATACACCGTTTACAATTATTACCTTAGAAGGAAAAACGGGTTGGGTTATTTTTGGACTAACATGGTTGTTTGCTTTAACAGGAATCATTTTAAAATTATTTTTTACAGGGAAATTCGATAAATTATCTACCATAATGTATGTTTTAATGGGTTGGCAAATAGTTTTTGCAATTAATCCTTTGCTGGAAAACTTATCAGAACAAGGATTATTTTGGTTATTTACGGGTGGTGTTTTTTATACAGTTGGAGCAGTACTTTATTCAATAAAAAAAATTCCTTACAACCATGCAATTTTTCATTTTTTTGTTTTAGCAGGAAGTTTATCTCATTTTGTTTCAATTTACTTTTATATTTAATTCATTTTTATGCCCAAAAACGATATGGATATTTACTCAATGAAGAATTGTAATATTTTATTTCTCCAGTAACTTCTTTTCCTAGCCAATCTGGTTTTGAAAATTTTTCATCTTCTTTTGTTAATTCAATTTCTGCAACTATTAAACCAGAATTGACGTCAAGAAACTCATCAACTTCAAAAATATGATTGTTCTCTTTGATATAATATCGGTATTTTTCTATTGCAGTTTTTTCGGTTAAAAGCATTAATTTTTCAGCCTCTAAAACAGGAATTTCCTTTTCCCATTCAAAACGAATAGTTCCAGCTATATTTGATTTTCCTTTAATTGTGATAAACGCAGCATCTTCTATAATTCTAACACGAACAGTTCTTTCTTTATCAGAATTTAAAAATCCTTGTTTAATGTGCTTTTTTTTAAACGCTTTTAATTTAAAAGAATCGTTTTTTACTAAAAATTTTCTTTCTATTTCTAGATTCATTTATTTGCTGTTAAATTTGCACTAATGTATTGTTTTTTATCGTTATTGTTACAATTATTAGATACCTTTGAAATATAAAAACGCTTCTATATGAAGAAAAACATATTATTTTTTTCACTATTAACTCCTTTTTTTTTATTTTCTCAAACAGATTTTAGCAGTCGTTGGGAAGATTTTTTTTCCTACAATAGTGTTAAGGATTTTATTGCTGTAGATGACAAGATTTACGCCCTTACAGATAACGCGGTTTTTATTTATGATACAAATTCTAAAGAAACACAAAAGCGGTCTTCTATAAATGGTCTTTCTGGAGAAACCACTTCTGCAATTCACTTTAATACTTCTAATAGAAGATTGGTAATTGGTTATGAAACAGGTCTGATAGAGGTTTTAAATGAAGACGGAACAATTAAAATTTCTGCAGATATTGTTAATTTTAATCAATCTGGAGAAAAACGAATTAACCACATTTCTGAATTCAATAACAAACTATATATTTCTACACCTTTTGCAATCGTTGTTTACGATATTAATAAATTAGAATTTGGTGACACGTATTTTATTGGAGAAAACTCTACATCTGTAAGAATTAATCAAACATTAATTGCAAACAATCAAATTTATGCAGCAACAGAAAACGGAATTTATGTTGCAAGTTTATCAAATCCAAATTTGATAGATTTTAATAATTGGCCTCTTTTATTTGCGGGTAATTATTCAAATATCATTCGATTTAACGCATTAATTTACGCATCAATTGGTACTGACTTAATTAAAATAAATGGATCCAATTCAACCGTAGAAAAAAGATTTCCAACCCCAATTAAAAAGCTAAAAATCAACGGACAAAGTTTAATTGTTACATCAGAATTAGAGGCAACGGTTTTAGACACAAATTTAACAGAGGTTTATAAAAGCACACCAACAGTTGATTATAATTTTACCTTAAATAACGCATCTTCATTTGGCAATGATTTATTCTTAGCAACAAATGAATACGGCATTTTACAAATCCCTTTTTCTGGAAATCAAGTTTTTACAGAAATTCACCCAAAAGGACCACTTTCTAATAGTGTTTTTTCTATGGATGCTTTAAATAAGAATATTTGGTTTGTTTATGGAGGCTATAGTTCTGCCTATGTTCCAACAGGAAATTTAAAAGGATATAGTCATTATAATGGATTAGAATGGAAAAACACCGCATTTACATCTGCTTTTCCTATTTACGACTTGGTATATGTAACGATAGACCCAAATTATGATAATAGAGTTTTTATAAGTTCTTTTTCTGACACAACTTCAGGAAACATATTATCTGGTGGCGGATTGTTAGAGGTTGTAGATGATCAAATAATTAATTTTTATAACTCAAAAAATAGTCCTTTAGAAGATCTTTTTCCGAATGATCTAAACAGAATAACAACAAGAATTAACGGAACAACTTTCGATAACCAGGGAAATCTTTGGGTTACAGATGTTCTTGCTATAAACAAACTTAAAAAGCTTTCTTCGGGCGGAATTTGGCAATCTTTTGATTTAAGAAGCATCCAAACAAATAAAGCGGAAGAGCTAAATACAATTAGGGTTGATAAATCGAATAGCCTATGGATTGGTACAAGAAGAAATGGAGCTTATGTGTTTAACCAAACAGGTGATAGAAAAAGAGCACTAACAACAGAACCAACAAAAGGAAATTTACCGCACGCAAATGTTAGAACAATTGCTGTAGATAGAAATAATAAAATTTGGCTAGGAACACAATCTGGATTAGCTGTATTTTATAATGCAAATGGTCTTTTTGATGCATCAATTTACGATGCAGAACCGATTATTATTTTAGATGACGGAATTCCTAAAAAGCTATTAGGAAACCAAACAATTAACTCGATTGCTGTTGACGGAGCAGATAATAAGTGGTTCGGAACGGATAATGGTGGAGTTTTATACACAAATCCAAGTGGACAAAAAACGCTGGCTAGTTTTAACAAAGACAATTCTCCTTTACCGTCAAATAAAATATTAAATATTAGTGTAGATATTACCAACGGTAAAGTATATTTTGCTACAGATAAAGGAATTGTAGCTTACAAGAGTAATGTTGCAAGTTTTGGAGAAACTTTAGAAGAAGTCTATGCATATCCTAATCCTGCGCTAAAAAACCATCAAACAATTACCATCGATGGGAAAAACGGGAATCATTTACCAAACGGGATAAATGTTAAAATTTTAGATGTTGCAGGCAATTTAGTTTACGAAACAAATGTAGTTGAAGGGCAAGAAATTCAAGGAGGAAAAGTGGTTTGGAACAAAACAAATTTAGCAGGTCAAAAAGTGGCTTCTGGTATTTATATTGTTTTGCTCTCAAATGACGATGCATCTGAAACAACAACTACTAAAATTGCAATCATAAATTAATGGCGCTGATTAAAACAAAAGCAATTGTGTTAAGTTCTTTAAAATACGGAGACACAAGTTTAATTGTTAGATGTTTTACTCAAGAAGACGGCTTAAAAGCTTATTTATTAAAAGGGGTTTTAAGTTCTAAAAAAGGAAAAATAAAAGCAGCCTATTTTCAGCCCTTAACGCAATTAAACATAGAAGCAAATCACAATAAAAAAGGAACCCTAAACAGCATTAGAGAAGTTCATGTTGTAAATCCATATACCAATATTTATACGAATATTTTTAAGCAAACAATTGTATTATTTTTATCAGAAATATTAAGCAGCACAATACAAGAAGAAGAATCAAATGAGTCTCTTTTTTCTTTTTTAGAAACTTCATTTATTTGGTTAGATACAAATGAAAAAACGTCAAACTTTCATTTACTTTTTTTATTAAACCTAACTAAATTTTTAGGGTTCTACCCAAACACAACAAATATCAATTATACTTATTTTAATTTAATAGATGGAAATTTTACAGAATCAACAACAGAAAAAGAAGTTGTTTTTGGGGATAATTTATTTCAATTTAAAAAGCTGTTGGGCACAAATTTTGATGGTATAGAATCTATAAAATTTAACCAACAAGAAAGACAACAAGTATTGCAAATAATAATTCGTTATTTTGAATTACATTTGGACGGTTTTAGAAAACCAAAGTCTTTAAAAGTATTAGAAACAGTCTTTAACTGATGAAGAAAATTTTTACCTTATTAATTGCTTTTTATAGCATTACAAGTTTTACGCAAAAAATTAAAGTTATAGATGATGAAACAGATTTTCCTATAGGCGAAGTTGCTATTTATAATAAAAACTTAACGATTTCTACGATTACAAATGATGATGGAATTGCAGATATTTCTAATTTTAATAAAACAGATATTCTGCTAATTTCTCACGTTTCTTACTCAGCATTTAATACCACGTTGGAAGATTTAAAAAGTAAAAACTTTATTATAAAATTAATTAAGAAAACGGCGCAATTGGATGAGATTGTTTTGTTTATATTTAAAAAACAAGAAAAATCTACACGTATAGCAGAACAAACAATTGCAATTACTAGAGAAGATATTTT
The DNA here is from genome assembly GCA_041689245.1 of Flavobacteriaceae bacterium. GTDB lineage: Bacteria > Bacteroidota > Bacteroidia > Flavobacteriales > Flavobacteriaceae > Polaribacter. The sequence goes on from JBDNGO010000115.1 coordinate 26,270, forward strand.
AAAAGAATCTCCACAAACATCTGCAGACTTATTAGCTTCTATTCCTGGAATTAAAGTTCAAAAATCTCAATTTGGTGGAGGAAGTCCTGTTTTAAGAGGAATGGAATCTAACAGAGTTTTATTGGTTGTTGATGGCGTTAGAATGAACAATGCAATTTACAGAAAAGGACATTTACAAAATTCAATTACCATTTCGCCTTCATTATTAGAACGAACAGAAATTGTATTTGGACCTTCTTCTGTAATTTACGGATCTGATGCTTTAGGCGGGGTAATTCATTATTATACTAAAACACCAAAAACATCAGAAATTCCAAAAGTAAAAAGTAATTTCTTTTCTAGATTTGGGTCTGTAAATCAAGAAATAACAACAAATCTTTCAGCAGAATTTAGCTTTAAAAAATGGGCATCATTTACCAGCTATTCTCAAAGTTCTTTTGGAGATTTAAAAATGGGGAAAAAAAGGAATGATGGATTTAAAGACTGGGGATTAGTTCCGTATTTCTCAGAAAACATTGATGCAAATTATGCCGCCAATCCAACTGTAAATTCAGACCCAAATATTCAAAGAAATACAGGATATGAACAAAAAGATTTTTTACAAAAATTCTACATTCCGTTTTCAAACAAAACGAATGTAACAGTTAATTTACAATATTCAACTTCTTCTGACATCCCAAGATTTGATAGATTGACTGAGCTAAAAGCTGGTTCATTAAAGTTTGCAGAATGGTATTATGGGCCACAAGACCGTTTTTTAGTATCTACACAACTTTCTATCAAACCTGAAAAAAAATGGTTAGATCGTGGAACTTTTACGGGGTCTTATCAGAACATTAAAGAATCAAGAGTTCAAAGAAAATTTCACGATTTAAAACGATTGTATAGAAATGAAGAGATAGATGTTTACACGTTAAATGGAGATTTTTCAGTGCTTTTAACAAACGAAAAAAACAGAAATTTATCTTATGGTTTTGAAGTGACCTATAATGATGTAATATCAATTCCTAAAGGGAAAAAGATTGCTGTATCAAGTAATAAAGTAGTTGGTTTTTCTGGAGATTTTAAAGTGCAATCACGTTTTCCTGATGGCGGAAGCAGCTACACAAGTTCGGCAATTTATACAGATTATAGACAAGACATAGGTTCAAAATCTACTTTAAATACAGGAATTCGATTAACGACCACGAGGTTAAATGCAAAATGGATTGATCAAACTTTTATTGTTTTACCAAAAACCGAAATAGAACTTAATAACACCGCTTTAACCGCAACAATTGGGTATGTATATAAGCCAACAAAAACTTGGCAAATCAATAGCGTTCTTTCTTCTGGGTTTCGTTCTCCGAACATAGACGATGTTGGTAAAATAAGAGAAAAAAGCGGAGATGTAACTATCCCAAATGTTGAGCTAAAACCAGAGTTTGCATACAATGCAGAAATCGGGATTTTAAAGTTTTTTAATCAAAGAAGATTTAGTTTTGGATTTAATACATATTACACAATTTTAGATAATTATATAACAAGAGAAGCAGATGGAAATACTATTTTGTATGATGGAGAAATAGGAAATGTTGTTAAAAACAGGAATAAAGGAAGAGCTTATATTACAGGTTATACAGCCAATTATTTTGGAAGAATAAACCATAATTGGAAAACTTCTGGGTTTATTACATATACAAAAGGAAGAACATTTGACACACAAGAACCAATGTCTTCGATACCGCCATTGTTTGGTAAATTAGAAATTAGTTACAGAAAAAATAAATTAGAAATTTCTGCGGATTACAGATTTAACACAAAAAAAGATATTAAAGACTACAATCTTTCTGAAGGAATTGACAATCAAGTTGAAACTCCAATTATCAATCCAAATGCTACAAATGATGTTGATAAATACTTTGGAACGCCAAGCTGGAAAACAATTGGTTTAAATGGAAAATATGATGTGACTCAGAATTTTTGGGTTCAAGGAAAAATATCAAATCTTTTTGATGAACATTATAAAGAATTTGCATCAGGAGTTTCTGCTCCAGGAAGAAATTTTTCAGTAGCAATTCAGGCTACTTTTTAATCTTTATTTTTTCCCCATCACTATCAAAATTTTGAAATAAAACCTGTTCCGTTTTAATAACGGAAACCGCTAGAGTCAATAGTAAAACCGCCATTGGTTGCCATGTAATTTCTGCGGATATTAAAAACACTAAAACTAACGCAGCAACAAATGAAATTGCAGCATATTGTAGCAATGTTTTGTTAAAGAATGTATTAGCAAAATGCCAAACCTCTTCGTTTTTCATTGATTTATTAGTTCTATAACCATACAATGAATTTATTTTTTTTGGTGGGAAAAAATAAAAAATAACACTAAATAAAAAAAGCAAACCATTTACCGAAATCACATATACATAAGGATTCATAAGAACTATTTTTTTATGGGTCTAATTAAACCTTCTTGAGCAACAGAAGCAACTAAACCTCCGTTTCTAGAATATATATTTCCTCTTGCAAAACCTCTAGCTCCAAAAGCACTTGGAGATTCTGTTTTGTACAACATCCAATCGTCTAAATCAAATTCCCTAAAAAACCACATAGAATGATCTAAACTTGCCATTTGAGTATTACCAAAATTAGCGATGCTGGCGTTCGGGTATAACGTTGAATTTAAAATATTATAATCAGAAATGTACGTTAGAATTTGCTGTTTTAAAGCAAGGTTTATATTCGTTGTATTTCCTTTGATTTTAAACCAAACATCAGAAAATGGAGGCAAATCTGTTAAATCTAAAGGATTTACAATAAATGTTGGTTTAAATTCTATTGGACGTTCAATTTCTAAAAAAGATTTCATTTGTTTAGGTAAAAGATCACCAAACTGATGCAACATCTCACTCCAGCTTAACAAATCTTCAGGCTGCTTTATGTTGCTTTCTAATTCTTGTTGATGCTCATATCCTTTTTCTTTTTTATGAAATGAAGCGGATAAAATAAAAATTGTTTTATCTTCTTGTTTTGCAGTAACTCTTCTTGTAGAAAAACTTCCGCCATTTCTAATATTATTGACTAAATAGGTTATTGGCAACTCTAAATTACCAGCTTCTAAAAAATAAGCATGTAAAGAATGTAAAACACGTTGACTAGGAATACTTTTATTTGCAGCACTTAAAGCTTGCGCTAAAACTTGACCGCCAAAAACATTTGGGCCTCCAATGGTTTTGCTAATTCCAATAAATTCGTTTTCTGCTTTTTTTTCTAAGGTAAGTATGGCAATTAAATCTTCAATAGATTTCATAAAATGAATTAATATTTTTACAAATATAAAGAGATTTAATCGGTTAAGGTTTTAGATTTAAAAGGTTTTTGCTGTTTAAAAGGTTTGGTTTCTATATAGCTTAAGAAATGTTTTATAAACTTGTTTGTGATTGATTTTTTATGACGGATATAACAGGTTAAATCTTGTGGAACTGCGCCAATTGAACTTTTAATTCCGCTTGCTGTTCTTCCAAAATTAATCACTTTTAATTGTAGACGGATTGCTATTTGAATATAATCATATAACATGCGCTGATAAATCGCTAATTCTTTATTTAAAGAATAATCGATACCAACAAAATGTGCATCTAAAGAAGTGGTGTTTATGACTCCAGACATAAAACCAACAATTTTATTGTGATACCAATATGTTTTAAAAACATAATTATCGCCTAAGTTCTTTTTTAAAGACATGTACGTTTCTAGGTTAAAATCGCCTAAATTAAAATCGGCTTTATCAGAAACTGTTTTATATAACTTGGTGATTTCTGGTAACACTATTTTAATATTTTCAATAGAACTATCTTTAACAACCAAATCAGCACTTAATTTTAGTGCTCGTCTAGCCTTTACTCTAAATTTAGTTTTCATTTCGCTTAAATAATCTTCAAAAGTTTGCCAATTCTCATCAATATATAAGGCCATATTTGGTTCTACGTTAAACGAATAATAATTCAAATCGTGCAATTCATTTGTAATTGACAATGATTCTTTTATAAAATCTTTTAGTAAATAAATAGAAATATCTTTTGTGGTTGTTTGAGTAGAAATAGCTTTTGCTAATTTTTTTATAACTTCTTGTTTGTTTTGATTTTCTTTGATAAAAACTCCGTGCTCACCACTCACAAAAACATTTCCACAAACTAATAATTTTATCGGCTTTAACTTCGGAAAAACCCCTAATCGTCTTCCAAAACATTTTAATTGATGAAAGTTTTTGTTTAAAGAACTCTCAATTCCGTCTAAAGGAAAATCAATAATTTGGATACTCGCAAAAGCAATTGGAGACTTTTCTTTATTTAACAATACCAAATAAGAAAAAATAATCTGAGGGTTGTTTTCTTCCAAAGAAATCAAATAGTAAGGATGAAAATATATATTACTATCACATTGTAATTCATTCCAAATATTTTCAGGAATTTCTGCTACAGAAGAAAAAAAAAGTGCGGTATTCGTATTTTTATAAAAACTCAAATGTCCTAGGTTGTTTAACAATCGAAAAATACAAAAAGAAAATCAACCACATAAGTAGTTTACATAATCTTTTGCTAATTAAAAAAAGATAAATATAGTTGTACTTTTATCAATCTAAACAACAATATTGCCGTTAGTTATACTATTAATGTCTATAGATAAGAAGAAAATCAAAGAATTTCCTATTGTACAAAGCCCTAGAGTTTACTTTAGGGCTTTTCTTTTTACTAATCTTAACTATTTTTTAACTAAAACATATAAAGTTGCACGTGCAACTAATAGTATTTTTGCACAATGAAATCTAAAGAAACTGAAATTGATTTTGAAAACTCAATAGGCCCTTGGTTAGGTAGAACTATCAAGGTGATTGATTATTACCTAGATGAATCTATCAAGTCAGAAAAGTTAGATGTAACAAAAGAGCAAATCATTATTTTAAAAAACCTCTTTTTAAATGATGGTATTAACCAAAACGAACTTGCCTGTTTAACTTTTCGAGATAAATCTTCTTTAACTAGACTTTTAGTAAAAATGGAAAAGAAGAACTATATACAACGAAAAAAAAGCAAAGAAGACAAGCGAATAAATAACGTTTTTATTACATCATTAGGAAAAGAGATGTTTGTTAAAACCAGACCAATTATTAAAAAAATAATGGATACAATGGAAACAAATATTTCTAAAAAAGAAGAGCAAGTAATGATTTCACTATTAAAAAAGATTCAATCCAATTTTGGGTTAACTATACAGACTTTATAACTAATTAGCATGAGAAAAATTATTCTTTCAGTACTAGGTTTATTATTAATTGCTTCAGCATTTTTATTAGCAAAAAGCATGGTTGATAACAAGCAAAAACCAAAACCAACGTTTAATAAAACAATTAAAACTGTTTTTGTAGAAAAGGTAACTAATAAAGAAATTCCGATTGTAATTAAAGCAAGTGGTAATTTAGTTGCAAAAAATAAAATCGAATTATTTTCTGAAGTTCAGGGTGTTTTACATACAGACGAAAAAGCATTTAAAGCGGGTGTAATTTTTTCTAAAAATGAAACACTATTAAATATTAATAGTGATGAGTTTTATGCAAGTTTACAATCTCAAAAAAGTAATTTAATTAATAGTATAACGGCAATAATGCCAGATATTCGATTAGATTTTCCAAAAGAATTTAATAAATGGCAAACCTATTTAAACAATTTCGATTTAAATAAAACAACTTTAGAAATCCCTAAATTTTATTCTGATAAAGAAAAGTATTTTGTTTCCGGAAAAGGAATAACAACCAGCTATTTTAATGTAAAGACCTTAGAAGTTAAGTTAAAGAAATACAGTATAAGAGCGCCATATAACGGAATTTTAACAGAGACATTTGTTTCCGATGGAACATTGGTCAGAGCTGGTCAAAAATTAGGAGAATTTATAGATCCATCTATTTTTGAAATGGAAGTTTCTATCAATGCTGCTTTTGCCGATTTGCTTAAAATAGGGAATACAGTTTCTTTAACAAACTTAGAAAGAACAAAAACGTACACAGGAAAAGTTATTCGTGTTAATGGAAAAGTAGATTTAGCTTCTCAAACAATTAAAGTATTTATAGAAGTTGCTTATAAAGACTTAAAAGACGGCATGTATTTAGAAGCAAACGTTGTTGCCAAATCAGAAAACAATGCTTTCGAAATTTCTAGAAAATTATTAATAAACAACAATAACGTTTATACTGTAAAAGACACCATTTTAAAACTTATAGAAGTAAATCCGGTGTATTTTAATGCAGAAACTGTTGTTATAAAAGGCTTGCCAAATAACACTTCGGTTTTAACACAATCTGTTCCTGGAGCATTTGACGGAATGGTTGTTAAAATTCAAAAAAAGGACTAAAAGATGAAAAAAATAATTATATATTTCATTAAATATCCTGTTGCGGTAAACGTGTTTATTCTTGCGTTTGTGGCATTTGGTATTATTGGTGTTTTAGGAATGAAATCTTCTTTTTTTCCTTTAGTAGATTCACAATTAATCAGTATTAATCTTACATATCCTGGAGCTTCACCAGAAGAAATTGAGGAAGGAGTTGTCTTAAAAATTGAAGATAATTTAAAAGGAATTGTAGGTGTAGAAAGAGTAACTTCTGTATCTAGAGAAAACTCAGCATCTGTAAATGTAGAGGTTGTAAAAGGTAAAAACATTGATGTTGTTTTATCGGATGTAAAAAATGCAGTTGATAGAGTTCCGTCTTTTCCTTCAGGAATGGAACCACCTGTAATTGCAAAAATAGAAACCACAACACCAACCATAAGTTTTACAATTAGCGGAGAAGGCCTGTCTTTAAAATCGTTAAAAGATTACGCCAGAACAATTGAAAATGATTTAAGAAGTTTAGACGGAATTTCACAAGTTTCATTATCTGGATTTCCGGCAGAAGAAATAGAAATTTCTGTAAGAGAAAACGATTTAAGAGCCTATAATTTATCTATTGCAGAAGTAACAAACGCTGTTAGAAACACAAACCTTTTAATTACTGGGGGAAATATAAAAACGGCAGATGAAGATTATTTAATTAGAGCAAGAAATAGATCTTATTATGGTGTAGAACTGCAAAATTTAATTGTTAGAACCACAACTTCTGGGAACATTATTCGATTAAAAGATGTAGCAGAGGTAAAAGATACTTGGTCAGAAAATCCTGATAGAACTTACTATAACGGAGACGTTGCAATTAACGTTACGGTTAGCAATACAAACAACGAAGATTTAATTTCTTCTGCAGATAAGATAAAAGAATACATCTATAAATTTAATCAGCAAAATAGTAATGTTACATTAAATATTTCTAGTGATGCCTCTATAACCTTAAACCAAAGAACTCAATTATTAGTACAAAATGGAATCTTCGGAATTCTTTTAGTATTGTTTTTCTTAGCATTATTTTTAAATGTAAGATTAGCGTTTTGGGTTGCGTTTGGGTTGCCAATTTCATTTTTCGGGATGTTTGTTTTTGCCGCACAATTAGGCGTAACCATAAATGTATTATCGCTTTTTGGAATGATTATCGTAATTGGTATTTTGGTTGATGATGGGATTGTTATTGGAGAAAATATTTACCACCATTATTATGATAAAGGAAAATCTAAAATTCGTGCTGCAATTGACGGAACAATGGAAGTGATTCCTCCAATTGTTTCAGCAATTTTAACTACATTAATTGCTTTTTCTACCTTCTATTTTGTTGATGGAAGAATAGGGAGTTTCTTTGGAGAAGTTTCTACAATTGTAATATTAACACTAAGTGTTTCGTTAATAGAAGCCTTAATAATTCTTCCTGCACATATTGTACATTCAAAAGCACTTTCTAGAAAAAATGAAGAGCTTGGAATCACAAAAAAACCAAATAAAATTGAAGCGTTTTTCAAAAAAGCAAACAAAAAAGCGGATGATTTAATGGTAGGCGTAAGAGATAATTATTACATCCCATTTTTACGATTTTCTCTTAAAAATAAATTATTGGCATTTGCAATTCCAATCTCATTGTTAATTTTTAGTTTTGGAGCTATTGGTGGAGGAATCGTAAAAACATCATTTTTTCCAACGGTAGCAAGTGATCGTATTCAGATTACGCTAAAAATGCCACAAGGGACAAATGATAAAATTACAGATTCTATCATTTCTGTTATCGAAAATAAAGTTTGGCTAGTAAGTGATGAGTTTACAAAAAAGCAAACCGGTAATATTAGAGTTGTAGAAAATGTTATTAAAAGAGTTGGACCAGGAACGGCAAATGGAACTCTAACAATAAATCTTTTACCAGGAGAATCAAGAGAGTTTTCATCACCAGAAATTACAAATGAGATTAGAGAAAAAGTAGGGAAAATTTATAGCGCAGAAAGTATCACTTTTGGTTCTGGAGGAAACTTTGGAGGAAGTCCTGTTGCAGTTTCTCTATTAGGAAATAATATTAATGAACTGAAAGCAGCAAAAGAACTCTTAAAAATTGAGTTAGAAAAAAATTCATTATTAAAAGATATTTCTGATAATGATCCTGCCGGAATTAAAGAAGTTCGTATCAAGCTTAAAGACAATGCGTATCTCTTAGGATTAAACCTGCAATCCGTAATGAACCAAGTTAGATTTGCTTTCTTTGGTTCACAAGCACAGCGTTTTCAAAGAGGACAAGACGAAATAAAAGTTTGGGTTCGTTATAATAAAAAGGACAGATCATCTATTAAAAATTTAGACGATATGCGAGTTGTTACACCAACAAATGAGCGAGTTCCTTTTTCAGAAATTGCAACTTATGAAATTGCGCGTGGAGATATTGCAATTAATCATTTAAGTGGTAAAAGAGAAATTCAGATTACTGCAGATATGAAAACTCCTGGAGAAAGCGCAACAGATATTTTAGAGGATATAAGAGTGAACATTATGCCAAATATTGTTTCTCAATATGCTACGGTTACACCTTTGTATGAAGGACAAAATAGAGAAGCAAAAAAAACGATAGATTCTATAAAAATTGTTGGGCCAATTATACTAATCCTGATTTATTTAGTAATTGCATTTACTTTTAGATCGTATAGTCAACCAATATTACTAATTATAATGATTCCTTTTAGCATGATTGGTATTGTTTGGGGTCATTATTTACACAATTTTGCTATCGGTATTTTATCTTGGTTAGGAATTATTGCTTTGATAGGAATTATGGTAAATGATGGTTTGGTTCTCATCGGAAAATTTAACACCTATCTTAAAGAGGGAATGAAATATGATGAAGCTTTAATTCAGGCTGGAAAATCTCGTTTTAGAGCAATTATTTTAACTTCTTTAACAACTGTTGCCGGATTAGCGCCATTATTATTAGAAAAAAGTAGACAAGCTCAGTTCTTAAAACCAATGGCAATTTCAATTTCTTACTGAATTGCAATTGCAACTATTTTAACGTTGATTTTATTACCATTATTATTATCTGTTTCAAACCAGATAAAGGTGTTTATCAAATGGTTAAAAACAGGAGAAAAAGTGACACAAGAAGAAGTAGAAGGAGCAATTATCGAATCTAAATTTGAACACGATGAAGAATACTAAAATATATATAATCATTCTAATTGTTTTGCTTTCATTTCAAGCAAAAGCGCAGCAAATTTTAACAAAAAAAGAAGCGTTAAAAATTACCTTAGAAAATAATTACGGGATTAAAATTGCAAACAATAATATTGTCATTGCAAACAATAATACCAATGTTTTAAACATTAAATTTTTACCAACCGTATCGGCTTCTTCTGGCGCAAATTATAGCAACAGCAATCAGAAAATAACTAGACAAGATAATTCGGTAACAGAAGTTAATGGCGCAGTAACAAAATCCTATAATGCATCTGTAAATGTCAACTATACTATTTTTGATGGTTTAGGGAGAAAATACAATTACGAAGTATTAAAAGAAACGTACAATTTATCTGAATTACAAGCAAAAGAGACGATTGAAAATACGTATTTACAGTTATTTACGGTGTATTTTCAAATTGCTCGATTGTCAGAAAATAACAACAATTTAAAAGAAGCTTTAAACATTTCTAACCAACGTTTACAAAGAGCAAAATACAAACATCAATACGGGCAATCTACAAAGTTAGAATTGTTGAATGCGGAGGTAGATGTTAATAATGATAGCATTGCATTAATCAATTCTAAACAGCAATATTTAAATGCAAAAAGAAGTTTAAATATTGTGTTAGGTCAACAAAAAGAGATTAATTATGAAGTAGAAACTGAGGTTACTTTTAATCAAATCTTAAATTTTGATGAATTGCTAAATAAAGCAAAAACAAATAACGTTTTACTGAAAAAGACGGAGAAAAACCTTGCAATAAGCGAGTTTAATATCAAAATAAACAAGGCAAGTTATTTGCCGAAAATTGGATTGACAACTTCTTACGGATGGAACAAAAGTGAAAACCCATCCACCTCTTTTTCTGCAGCTTCTAATTCTAACGGATTAAATGCGGGGTTAAATCTTTCTTGGAATATTTTTGATGGCGGAAGCACAAAAACGCGTGTAGCAAATTCTAAAATCGCACTTGATAATCAACAAATTTTATTGCAACAACAAAACGAAACCTTAGAGAATACTTTAAAAAACACATGGTCTTTGTACAACAACAAGTTATTTGTCTTAAAAGCCCAAGAGAAAAATATAGTTTCAAGTCAAAATAATTTTGATAGAACCAAAGAACGATACAATTTAGGTCAAGTTACATCAATAGAATTTAGACAAGCACAAATCAATTTAATCAATAGCAAAACAGCATATAACAACACAAAATATGATGCGAAATTAATTGAATTAGAATTGCTTCAATTAACAGGCGAAATACTAAACTCTGAGATTTAAACGAAAAACAAAATCATAAAAAAAGAGCTGATAAAATATCAGCTCTTTTTTTATTTATATAAAGATTTTACTTATTTAAAAGCACTTAACCCTGTAATATCAAATCCGGTTATTAATAAGTGAATATCGTGTGTTCCTTCATAGGTAATTACACTTTCTAAGTTCATAGAATGACGCATAATAGAATATTCACCAGTAATTCCCATTCCACCTAACATTTGTCTTGCTTCTCTGGCAATGGTAATTGCCATGTCTACATTATTTCGTTTTGCCATAGAAATTTGAGCAGAAGTTGCTCTATCTTCATTGCGTAAAACACCCAAACGCCACGTTAATAATTGCGCTTTGGTAATTTCAGTAATCATTTCAGCTAATTTTTTTTGTTGCAATTGAAATTGTCCAATTGGTTTTCCGAATTGAACACGTTCTTTAGAATAACGTAAAGCCGTATCGTAACAATCCATTGCAGCACCAATTGCTCCCCAAGCGATTCCGTAACGAGCCGAATCTAAACAACCTAACGGCGCCCCTAATCCAGATTTGTTTGGTAATAAGTTTTCTTTAGGAACTTTTACATTATCAAAAATCAATTCTCCCGTTGAAGAAGCACGAAGTGACCATTTATTATGCGTTTCTGGTGTAGAAAAACCTTCCATTCCACGTTCTACAAGTAATCCATGAATTCTTCCACTTTCATCTTTGGCCCAAACCACAGCAACTTGTGCAAAAGGGGCATTAGAAATCCACATTTTTGCACCGTTTAATAGATAATGATCTCCCATATCTTTAAACTTGGTTTCCATTCCGCTTGGATTAGAACCATGATCTGGCTCTGTCAAACCGAAACAACCAATCCATTCACCAGATGCTAATTTTGGTAAATATTTTTGACGTTGTTCTTCGTTTCCATATTTCCAAATAGGATACATTACTAAAGAAGATTGTACAGAAGCAGTAGAACGAACACCAGAATCTCCACGTTCTATTTCTTGCATAATCAACCCATAAGAAATTTGATCTAAACCAGCACCACCATATTCTTCTGGAATATATGGGCCAAAAGCACCAATTTCTGCCAAACCATTAATAATTTGAGTAGGGAATTCTGCTTTTTGAGCATATTCTTCAATAATTGGAGAAACTTCTCTTTTTACCCATTCTCTTGCGGCGTCTCTAACTAATTTATGCTCTTCGGTTAATAAATCATCTAATTGATAATAATCTGGAGCTTGAAATAAATCTGGTTTCATTATAATTTTATGATTTGAAGTTTCAAAAGTAAATATTACTTCTGATATAGATATGAAATCTTTGAACTTTTTAGTCGTTTAAAAATTGAGCAAGTAATCTATGAAAGTGATGAACCCCTTTTTCTCTTGTTGGAGAAAATCTACCCGCTTTATAAAAAGAAGATTTTACACCTTTTTGAACCTGCTCTACAACAAATTCATCTTCTCTCTGAACCTTATCAATATCTCCGCTTGCGCCTTTATTTAATTTTGAAGAATCTAAAACATAAGAGATAAAAGAGACTTTTGTTCTATTCAAATCTAAAGGTTTTACAATATTTACAGATAAACCCCAAGGATAAAAATTAAACATCATATTTGGAAAAACCCAATAATAATAAGCCGCTACATTTTTACCATAATCAATATGATTTTTTGGTAAGTCAAAAACCTCAATTGCATCATCAGTATAGCCAATTTGTAGATTACAATAGTCATAAATTTCTGTTTTATAACTTCCATAATCTAACACAGCATTTAAATCTGGATGTACAAAAGGCACATGAAAACCTTCCAAATAATTGTCGCAATATAACGCCCAATTTGCGTGAACTAAATATTCCTTAGAAAGCGAAACATCTAAAGAAAAATCATCTAAAGGCAAAAAACCAACACGCTTATTCATTATGTCTAATACTTGCTGAAAATCAAAACTTGGATTTAAGCCAGCAAATAAAAATTGACTCCATTTTTTTAATGGGAATTTGTGTAAATTATCACAAGGTCTTGGAAAATCTTCTGTTTGTTCAAACTCAGGCATGTGCTCAAATTCTCCATTTAAGTTAAATCTTCTTCCGTGATAAAAACAAGTTAGTTTTTTTGATTTCCCAGGATTTAAAGCAACTAAATTTCCTCTATGTGTACATACATTTGTTAGACAATTAATTTCTTCGTTTTTGTTTTTTGTCAAGACCAAAGGCTCTGTTAAATAACCATCTAACAACACAAAAGGATGAATAGATTGAGAAAAGGGAACTAAATTTTCATCACCAATCCATTGCCAAGATTTTAAAAACACGCGTTCTTTTAAAGCTTCAAAAACCGCACTATCTTTATAAAAAGATGCCGGTAATGTTTCTGCTTTTTTAATATCTGGGTGAATAAAAAACTTCATTTGTTGTTTATTAATTAATTGTATCTTCGAGAATTGCATCTAAAAATACACAAAATATGAGTTCTAATCAGAAAAAAATAGGATTAATCACAACTACTTCTTTAGTGGTTGGAAATATGATTGGAGCAGGAATTTTTTTATTGCCGGCATCATTAGCCAAGTATGGAAGTATTAGTTTATTGGGCTGGTTATTTACAGCTACAGGAGCCATTATCTTGGCAAAAATATTTAGCAACCTTAGTAAAATCATTGTCAATAAAAGTGGTGGACCATACATATATTCTAAAGAAGGATTTGGAGATTTTATCGGTTTTTTAGTCGCTTGGGGCTATTGGATTTCTTGCTGGATAAGCAATGCGGCAATAGCCATAGCTATTATCGGAGCCTTGAGTTTTTTCTTTCCCATTTTAGCAAGCAATTCTATTCTAGCTGTTATCGTGGGTTTAAGTATGATTTGGTTTTTTACTTGGGTAAATTCAAAAGGAGTAAAAACCTCTGGTAAAGTTCAAGTAGTAACCACAATTTTAAAATTAGTACCATTAGTTTTTATAATTCTAATTGGCGCATTCTTTTTTAGTTTAGACAATTTCCCTGATTTTAATTTAACTGGCGACAGTAATTTTGCTGCTTTTCCCGTGGTTACAGCATTAACATTGTATGCTTTTTTAGGAATAGAATGTGCGAGTATTCCTGCAGAAAATGTAGAAAATCCAGAAAAAAATATTTCAAAAGCAACGATGTTTGGGACCATTATAACTACCTGTGTTTATATTTTTGGAACTATAGTTTTGTTTGGGGTTTTACCTACAGAGATATTACAAAACTCTGCAGCACCATTTGCTGAAGCAGGAAAAATAATTGGCGGAGAATATACTGGTTATTTTGTTGCCGCTGGCGCAGCTATTTCTGGAATTGGCGCATTAAACGGTTGGATTTTAATTGTTGCTCAAATTCCGATGGCGGCAGCAAAAGATAAAATGTTTCCTAGAATATTTAAAAAGGAAAACAAAAATGGTGCTCCAATTTTAGGCTTAATAATTGGAAGTTTATTGAGCTCAATTGTAATGTTGATGAACTTCACTGAAGGGTTGGTTACACAATTTACGTTTATTGTAAACCTGACTGTTTTAACATGCTTGGTTCCTTATTTATTTGTTTCTGCGGCATATATTATTATTCTTATTGAAAGAAAAATTCATTTGAATAGCTTTATAAAAACATTTATACTTGGTTTATTAGGGTTTTCATATTCGGTTTGGGCAATTTATGGCTCCGGAGCAGAAGTAGTTTTTTACGGATTTTTATTATTATTGCTTGGAATTCCGTTTTACGCACTAATGCAATGGAATAAAACAAAAAACAAATGAGCAAAACACATCATTCAGAATATTTAAGGTTAGAGTCGGTTTATATAAAATCAGCAAAAGAAGCATTTCAATCTAATGAATTGTTGGAAAACCAATGGGAGGAATTGAATTATTTATCGAAACCAAATTTTAGTTTAGCCCTTAAAGAGTATGAAAATTTTGAATCGATTTTTAAACAAAACAATATTGAAGTTCATCATTTTCCCTCAAACGAAAATGTAAAAATGGATTCTATTTATTGTAGAGATGCATCCATTGCAACAGATTTCGGAATCATCATTTGTAATATGGGAAAAGAGGGCAGAATCAATGAGCCAAAAGCGCAATTAAAAGAATATCAAAAACAAGGCATCAATATTTTAGGAGTAATTAAATCTCCTGGAACTATAGAAGGTGGCGATGTTGCTTGGTTGGATAAAAAAACGTTGGCTGTTGGGCATACATATAGAACAAATGAAGAAGGAATAAAACAGTTAAAACAATTGTTAGAATCAAAAGGAGTTGTCATTATAGTTGCAAATTTACCGCACTATAAAGGCAACCAAGATGTGTTTCACTTAATGTCTATTTTAAGTCCGGTTGATGCAAATTTAGCCGTTGTATATTCTCCATTAATGCCAATAAAATTTAGAAATGAATTACTAGAAAGAGGTTTTCAACTGATAGAAGTTCCAGAAGAAGAATTTGAATCAATGGGATGTAATGTGTTGGCAATATCACCAAGAAATTGCGTAATGGTTGAAGGAAACCCAATTACAAAAAACTTACTTGAAAAAGCTGGATGTAAAGTTAATAGCTATTTAGGAAAAGAAATAAGCGTAAAAGGAGGTGGCGGACCAACGTGTTTAACAAGGCCTTTGTTAAGAATCGACTAAATTTATACTTAAAAAAGCAACTCTTTTGTGTAAATTTGTAATAATGAAGCAAACTTTAGGAAAGCAGGAGCGCTTAAAAAGCAAAACGCTTATTGGAAAATTATATAAAGAAGGAAAATCTGTAAAGAGTTTTCCTTTAAGACTAGTGTATATACAAACTGAGCACACTTCAAAATATCCGGCGCAAGTTGGCGTTTCTGTTCCTAAGAGAAATTTTAAAAATGCTGTTGATAGAAATCGCTTAAAAAGATTGTTGCGAGAAACATATCGTAAGCAAAAACAAATTGTTTACAATACTATTGAGAAACCCTTTGTGTATATGATTTCTTATATAGGTAAAGAAGAGGTTACGTATGCTGAAATCGAATTAAAAATGGAAAAGCTTTTAAAAGCATTTATAGAACAAATTAAAACAACTAAAGATGAAAAAAAACATCAAGAATAAAACAATTGTTGCTTTACTAATTGCAATTGTTTTTGTTTCGTTTTCATTCCAATCAAAATTTTTTGAGGTTGCAAAACAGATCGAAATTTACACAACATTATTCAAAGAATTGAATATGTACTATGTAAACGAAATAAATCCCGCAGAATTGACAACTCGCGCGTTGAAAAACACCTTAAAAGATTTAGATCCGTATACAAATTACTTTAACGAACAAGATGTTGAAGCTGCTAAAATACGTCGTGAAGGAGAATATGGCGGAATCGGAGCTTCTATAAATTACAGAGATAAATTACCTTTAATTATTAGTGTTTACAAAGGGTATACAGCAGATAAGGCGGGGCTGAAACCTGGAGATATTATTACAAAAATTGATAATCAGACTTTAGAAGAATTAGAAAGAGAAGACCCTTCTAGTTTGTTGCTTGGAATTCCGGATAGCCCAATTTCTATGGAAATTATTAGAAAAGGAAAAAAAATTCAATTTGATTTAAAAAGAGAAAAAATTGAAATAAACCCAGTTCCTTTTTTTAAGAAAATAGACAAGGAAACAGGCTACATTGTTTTAACAAGGTTTAATGAAAAAGCTTCTTCAGAAGTTAAAAAAGCGTTCGAAAGTTTAAAAGAAGAAGGCATCAAAAGTTTAATTCTTGACTTGCGCTCAAATCCTGGAGGTTCTTTATCTGAATCTATTCGAATTTCTAATTTTTTTATCCCGAAAGGAAAAGTAATTGTTTCTACAAAAGCAAAAGTTAAAAAATGGAGCAATACCTATACAGGAAAAGAGAATCCGTTAGATTTAGAAATACCGATTGTTGTTTTAATAAATGGAAGCTCAGCTTCAGCATCAGAAATTGTAACTGGCGCATTGCAAGATTATGATAGAGCCGTTGTAATGGGAAAACGTTCTTTCGGAAAAGGATTGGTACAACGCTACAGAACATTAAGTTATGGAACCCAATTAAAAGTAACCATTTCTAAATATTATACTCCGAGCGGAAGATGTATTCAAGAATTAGATTACGCAAATAGAGACGCTAAAACAGGAAAAACCCCTAAGTTTTCAGATTCAGGAATCAATGAATTTACAACTCAAAACGGAAGAAAAGTATTTGATGGTGGTGGAATTATTCCGGATATTACAACTGAAAATGAAACTTTAACAGAAGAAACAAAAGTATTATTAGACTCTAGAGCATTATTTGATTTTGCAATCGATTTTAATAACAACAACAAAACGATTTCTTCTGCAAAAGATTTTAGATTTACAGATAGTAACTTTAAACAATTTCAGGTTTTTTTAAAAACCGATACAATGTTTCTTTCAAAAGAAGAAGTGTCATTTACAAAAGCGTATAAATTCTTAAATGATTCTCAAAACAGGAAAATAAAAAAAGAGTATTTTATAATAATGAACACCTTAAAAACTGAAAAAATTAACGGTTTAGAGAGCAATAAGGAGTTTTTAAAAAACGAGTTAAAAGAGATGATATTAGATCAATATTATTATCAAGAAGGGGTTTACGAAAATAAATTGATATCAGATAAAACAGTGCTAGAGGCCGTTAAATTATTAAAAAACCCAACAAAGTACAATCAGATATTATCTGGTGAAAAGTAAGATATATAAATTAGTATCTTTGAACTACTTAAAAAAGCAAGAAACTATAATGAAAGAAAGAACGAGAGCGCAAGAATCTACAGGAGCAATAGAAAGGTTATACATTTCTATGCGTCATTTATTTAGTAGAGGTTTTTATAAACCGATGGGAATTTCTGGAGAAACAGTAAGAAAATCATTACTCTTATTAAGACCAGAAATTTATGGTTCTATTGCCGAAGAAAAAGTAGAACTAAACGGGTTAATTTATATCATAGAAAGATTACCAGAAGGAATTGAAGAATGTCAATTCATTAATTTAACAGCAGATGAAGGGTATAAACAATCTCATTTTAAAGCGATTATTCCATCAAAAAGAAGAAGAAATTGTTATCGAATAGATAAGGATCAAATGAACATAGAAATTACTCGTGGTCGATCTGAAATCTATGACATTTTAACGCACCTTACGTTCTTATTTATAGAATCTCATAAAATAAAAGACAAAGTATTAATAAATGAGGGAAAAGATTGTATTAGGGAATGGAAAACACTAAAAGAGATTGTCTTATTTGATAAAAAAATAACCAAAGATGAAAGAGAAGTTACCATTGCTCATTTAGGAACCATTTTAGGAAGAACCTATGAAGAAGTGTCAAAAATTTATGCTACTTTTTCTACAGAAAAAAACCCAGATAGGTTTTTTCAACTAATTTATTGGTTAGGACAATTAGCGATTAACGAAGCGTTAGAAAACAAAAAGAGAGTTGTAACATTCAGTTCGGTTTTAAACGAACAAATTGGCCAACATATTTATGGTGAAATTTGGGCAGACAACATTAAAAAAATCCTTCAAGAAAATAATTTATTAGAAAGACCAATACATATCATTAGCGCAAATATGCACAGCGTTATGAATTCAATTTATGCTCAAGCAGCGATTCCTAATGAATCTAAAAAGAACAAGGGATTTAAATTATTCGAATTATTAAGCAGCGAAAACAGTAAAGAATTTCAGGTAAAAGTTAAAAACTACGCATCAAAAAACGGATTAATTTATGTGAAAGATAATTCTGGGACTAACATAAACGTTCAGATTATAGATACAGAGAAAATTGCTTTTAATACTACAGATTATACAAAGGTCAATTCTAAAAATAAAAAACCGGTACTTGTTGTCATGGATTATGCGTTTGGGGAACAAGCCTATGAAACAATGGATGAATTATTGAAACCTTATATTACAGAAAACAATACAATACATTTAAATGTAGAGTCTATTTCTATTATGGGAAAAGCCGGAATTTTAGAAGGAGGAAAAGGAGATATTATGATCCCGTCTTCACACATTTTTGAAGGAACAGCAGATAATTACCCGTTTAAAAATGAGTTATCCAAAGAAGATTTAGAAGGTTTTGGAGTACGATCTTTTGATGGAGCAATGATTTCTGTTTTAGGAACATCGCTTCAAAATAAAGACGTTTTAAAATTCTTTCACGATTCTACTTGGAATGTAATTGGGTTAGAAATGGAAGGAGCACATTATCAAAAAGCGATTCAAGCTGCTTCAAAAATCAGAGGAAATATATCAGAAAACGTAAAAGTTCGTTATGCATATTATGCATCAGATAATCCTTTAGAAACAGGAGCAACATTGGCTTCTGGCGGATTAGGAATGTCTGGAGTTACACCAACTTATGCAATTACACAAAAAATATTAGAGCAAATATTTTAAAAAGTACAACAAACTAAACAAACAAAAATGGCTAAAGAATCACACCCTAAAGAAGACATAGAGTTAGGATCGTTATTTATCATTATTGGAAAAGGATTCTCCAATATATTTACTTTTATAGCAACTATTTTTAAAGGGACTTATCACCTACTAATTTTACTTTTGTTGTTTATAAAAAACAATTTAGTTAAGCTTGCCCTTGCGGCAATTCTTGGTGGAGCTGTCGGAACATTTTTTCAATTTAAAAAAGTACCAACTTATGGGTCAGATTTACAAGTACAACCTAATTTTAAAAGTTCTCGTCAGTTGTATAATAACGTAAATTATTATAATGATTTGGTAAAGCAAAAAGATACAGTTTCTTTAGCATCAGCATTTGGTATTTCAACAGAAACTGCCGCTACACTTAAGAGGTTTCAAATTTATCCTATAAAAAACGGAAATGATTTATTAACATCTTATGATGATTTAATTTTATCTATAGATACATTAACTGCAAAAAGTTATTCGTTTGATGTGTTTAAAACCACTTTTACAGATTATGATTATAGAATTCACAATATTCATGTGGCTGCAACCAAAAATGATGTTTTTTCTGAGTTAGATGAAGTAATAATTTCATCTGTAGTAAACAATAAATTCTTTAACAAAGTAAAAAAACTAACAAACGAAAACTTAAACAGAACAGACTCGTTGTTACGCCAAAATTTAACTCAAATAGATTCTTTAAGAAAAGTCTATATGGCAGTGTTACTTGAGGAAGCAAAAAAGAATCAAACAGGGACAAGCATAGATTTAGGCGGCACAAAAAAAACAACCAAAGAGCTAGAGCTGTTTGAAACAAGCAGAAAGATAAATAATGATTTAGAGGATATCTCAAAAAGTAAATCTGAAAAATCTGAAGTTCTAAATGTTATTTCTAATTTTCAGCCTATTGGTTATGAAATTAAAGGAATTGATAATAATTATGGAGTTCAAATAGCATTTTTAGGAATTGTTTTAATGGTGCTATTTTTATTCTTAAAACACGTAAATAAGTACCTAAACAACTACAAAAAATAGTTGATGAAAACAATATTAATTACTGGCGGAGCAGGATTTATTGGCGCAAATTTTATTCCTTATTTTTTAGATAAAAATGAAAAGGTTAAGGTTGTAAATTTAGATGCATTAACGTATGCAGGAGATTTAGAAAATCTTAAGGAATTAAACTCACATTCAAGATGTATTTTTGAAAAAGGAAATATTTGTGATAGAAATTTTATTGAAAATGTATTTAGTAAATACACTATTTCTGGGGTCATACATTTTGCAGCAGAATCTCATGTAGATAATTCAATCAAAAACCCAGATGCGTTTATTCAGACGAATATTAACGGAACATTTAATTTGTTAGATGTTGCAAAAAAATTCTGGATGGATGCTCCAAACTTGTATAAAAAAGAATATGATAACGCTCGTTTTCATCATATTTCTACAGATGAAGTTTTTGGTACTTTAGAAGCAACGGGCTTATTTACAGAGGAAACAACTTACGCACCAAACAGTCCATATAGCGCATCAAAAGCAGCATCCGATTTTATAGTTAGAAGCTATTTTCATACGTACGGAATGAACGTTGTTACAACCAATTGCTCTAATAATTATGGACCAAAACAACATAATGAAAAACTGATTCCAACGATTATTAGAAAAGCTATTTCAGGAGAAAGTATTCCTATTTATGGTGATGGAAAAAACATAAGAGATTGGTTGTACGTTTTAGATCATTGTAAAGGAATTGAGTTGACTTATCAAAAGGGGAATTCAGGAGAAACCTATAATATTGGAGGAAAAAATGAACGAAATAATCTACAGATAGCACATAAAATTTGTGACATTTTAGATTTAATCTCTCCAAAAGCAACATCGTATAAAGAACAAATTACGTTTGTAAAAGACAGACCAGGACACGATTTTAGGTACGCAATTGATGCCTCAAAAATTGAAAACGAATTAGGTTGGATTGCAGAAGAAAACTTTGAAACCGGAATAAAAAAAACCATTGAATGGTATTTAAATAAATACAATACACAATGAAAGGAATCATATTAGCAGGAGGATCAGGAACACGGTTACACCCAATTACACTCGCCATTAGCAAGCAATTAATGCCTGTTTTTGATAAACCAATGATTTATTATCCTTTATCAACATTAATATCGGCAGGAATTAATGAAATTTTAATCATCTCTACGCCGCAAGATTTACCGCTTTTTAAAAGATTGTTGGGCGATGGGAAAAAATACGGATGTAAATTTGAATATACAGCTCAAGAACAGCCTAACGGGTTGGCAGAAGCATTTATTTTAGGAGAAGAATTTATAGGAAATGATAAAGTTGCATTGATACTAGGAGATAATATTTTTTACGGAACGGGATTGTCTAAATTATTAAAAGAAAATGATAATCCAGATGGCGGAATTGTGTACGCATATCATGTTCATGATCCTGAAAGATATGGTGTTGTTGAGTTTGATGAAAACGGGAATGCAATTTCAATAGAAGAAAAACCAATTAAACCAAAATCAAATTATGCAGTTCCGGGGATTTATTTTTATGATAATGAAGTGGTAAAAATTGCAAAAAACATTAAGCCAAGCCACAGAGGAGAACTAGAGATTACAGATATTAATAAATCGTATTTAGAAAGAGGAAAACTAAATGTTAGTATCTTAGACAGAGGAACAGCTTGGTTAGATACCGGTACATTCGATTCTTTAATGCAAGCATCGCAATTTGTTCAAGTGATAGAGGAAAGACAAGGATTAAAAGTTGGCTCTATTGAAGAAGCTGCTTATAGAAGTGGGTTTATTTCTAGAGAGCAATTACAGAAATTAGCAGAACCCTTATTAAAAAGTGGTTATGGAAAACATTTAGAAGGAATTTAATGCAAGTAACAGAAACAAAATTAAAAGGCTGTTTTATTATAGAACCAACAATTTTTGGAGACCAAAGAGGGTATTTTTTTGAAAGCTTTAATAAAGAGCAATTTAAAAAAAAAACAGGAATAGAAATAGAATTTATTCAAGATAATGAAGCGTTTTCTAACAAAGGAATTTTGCGGGGCCTACACTTTCAAAAAGAAGAATTTGCACAAGCTAAATTAGTTCGTGTTGTAAGAGGAAAAGTTTTAGATGTAGTTGTAGATGTAAGACCAAATTCTAAAACTTACGGGGAAACAGTATCGTGTATTTTATCAGAAGAAAATAAAAAACAACTATTTGTTCCAAGAGGTTTTGCTCACGGATATTCGGTATTAGAAGACAATACCATTTTTATATATAAATGCGATAATTTTTATCAAGCAAAATCAGAAGGAGGAATTATTTATAACGATAAAACATTAAATATTGATTGGATGCTTTCTGAGGATGAAATAGTAGTATCAGACAAAGATAAAGTGCTAAAATCGTTTAACGAATTAGAAATTTAAAAAGTGAAAAAAACTGCTTTAATAACGGGAATTACAGGGCAAGATGGATCGTACTTAACAGAACTTTTATTAGAAAAAGGATATGAAGTTCATGGAATAAAACGAAGAGCTTCTAGTTTTAATACACAAAGAATAGATCATTTGTATCAAGATCCTCATGCAGAAAAAAGAAACCTTTTTTTGCATTATGGAGACATGACGGATAGCACAAACTTAATTCGAATTATTCAAGAAGTTCAACCTGATGAAATTTACAATTTAGCAGCGATGAGTCACGTTCACGTTTCTTTTGATACACCAGAATATACCGCAAATGTTGATGGCCTAGGAACGTTAAGATTATTGGAAGCAATACGTATTCTAAAATTAGAAAAGAAGACTAAAATTTATCAAGCTTCTACATCAGAATTGTATGGTAAAACTCAAGAAGTTCCACAAACAGAAACCACGCCTTTTTATCCAAGAAGTCCTTATGGTGTTGCAAAAATTTATGCATATTGGATTACTGTAAATTATAGAGAAGCATATAATATTTTTGCTTGTAACGGAATTTTATTTAACCATGAATCTCCAGTTAGAGGGGAAACATTTGTAACTAGAAAAATCACAAGAGCCGCTTCTAAAATAGCTTTAGGATTACAAGAAAAATTATTTTTAGGAAACCTAGACGCAAAAAGAGATTGGGGTCACGCAAAAGATTATGTGCGAATGATGTGGATGATTTTACAAGCGGATGAGCCAGAAGATTGGGTAATTGCTACCGGTAAAACAACTTCGGTCAGAGATATGGTAAAAATGGCTTTTACAGAAGTTGGAATAGCATTAGAATTTGTAGGAAAAGGGAAAGAAGAAAAAGGAATTGTAAAAGCCTGCAACAATCCTGATTTTAAAATTGAAACAGGAAAAGAGGTAATTTCTATAGATCCACATTATTATAGACCAACAGAAGTAGATTTGTTAATTGGTGATGCCACTAAAGCAAAAGAAAAGCTAGGCTGGACACCAGAATGTTCTTTAGAAGAATTGATAAAAGAAATGATGCAAAATGATTTACAAATCATGCAAAAAGAGCTTTTTTTAAAAAACTGCGGACATCAAACAAACAACAACTATGAATAAAGACGCAAAAATATATGTTGCAGGCCATAGAGGTTTAGTTGGAAGCGCGATTGTAAAAAATTTAGAAAAAAAAGGATATATAAATATTCTTACCAAGACACATCAAGAAATAGATTTAACAAATCAGCAACAAACGGCTGATTTTTTTGCGAAGGAAAAACCCGAATATGTGTTTTTAGCGGCAGCAAAAGTTGGAGGAATTATAGCAAACAACACCTACAGAGCAGATTTTATATATGGAAATTTGATGGTTCAAAACAATGTGATTCATCAAAGCTATGTGAACGGCGTAAAAAAATTATTGTTTTTAGGAAGTACATGTGTTTATCCTAAAAAAGCCAATCAACCCATAAAAGAAACAGCATTATTAACCAATGAATTAGAATACACAAACGAACCGTATGCAATTGCAAAAATTGCAGGAATTAAGATGTGTGAAAGTTATAATTTGCAATACGAAACTAATTTTTTATCGGTAATGCCAACCAATTTGTACGGGCCAAATGACAATTTTGATTTGGAAAAATCACATGTTTTACCTGCGTTAATTCGTAAAATTCATCTTGCATCTTTATTAGAAAAGAAGAATACTGAAGACGTTTTAAAAGATTTGAAAGTTGATAGTTTAGATGAAGCAGAAGTTATTTTATCAAAATTTGGAGTGACTTCAAAAAGTGTAGAAATTTGGGGTTCTGGAAACCCTAAAAGAGAATTTTTGTGGTCAGAAGATATGGCTGATGCCTGTGTACATATTATGCAAAAAGTAGACTTTAAAGATTTAATTTCTTCTCCCCTTTTGGGAGATGCCGAAATTAGAAATACACATATAAACATTGGAACGGGAATAGATCTTTCTATTAAAGAGTTAGCAGAGAAAATTAAAAAAATAGTTGGCTTTAAAGGGGAATTAATTTTTAATACAAGTATGCCAGACGGAATGATGCGTAAAGTTACAGACGTTTCTAAATTGCATAATTTAGGCTGGAAACATACGATTGAGTTAGAAGAAGGAATTCAGAAATTATATGATTGGTATTTACAAAAAATGCATGAATAGAAAAAAGATCATATTTAAAAATGTTTCTTTAGGGTTTTTTTATAAAATCTTAAATATGGCAATTGTTTTTACAACAATTCCACTTTTATTAAACTACTTAGAAAAAGAACAATACGGAGTTTGGGTAACCATTTTTTCGTTAGTAAATATTGTTTTTTTTGTAGATGCCGGAATTGGAAATGGCTTAAAAACAAAGCTTTCTGAAGCGCTGAGTTTAAAAAATTTAAAGCTAGCTAAAAGTTATATTTCTACAGCCTATATTTCTATTTTTTTTATATCATTAATCGTTTTATGTATTGGTATTGCTTGTGTTTTTTTAATAAATTTTCAAAATTTATTTAACACTATAATTCCAGAAAATGAGTTAAAAACAGTATTATTAGTAATATTATTTTTGGTAATTACTAGCTTTGTTTTAAACTTATATAAATCGTTCTATTACGCTAATCAGCAAGCATCAAAAGTAGAACTTGCAATGCTTATTTATCAAATAATAGTATTAATTTCAATCACATTTTTATTGTATTTTTTTCCAAGAAAATTATTATTTGTTGCTTTGTTTTATGGTTCTGCAAATATTTTTATTGGAATTGTGTTTACTCTTTTATTTTTTAGAAAAAATAAAAAAATTCAGCCATCAATTGCGTCTTTTAGTAAAGATAAAGTTAAGGATTTAATGGGTTTAAGTTTGGCTTTTTTTGGAGTTCAATTATGTATGATTGTAATTTTTACAACAGATAATTTAATTATTAGCAAATTGTTAGGACCAAGCGAAGTAACAAATTACGATATTGTATATAAGCTTTTTCAAGTAGTAATTACTATTTCTGTAATTGTGCAAGATCCTTTTTGGGCATTGTATACAGACGCTTTTCAGAAGAAAGATTTTGAGTGGATTAAAAAAACCATTATTAGGTTAAATAAACTATTTGTAGTTTTTTTATTTATAATTATTGGTTTATTTTTTCTATCAAAACCACTCATTAAAATTTGGATTCAAAGAGATTTATTAATCCCAACTAGCTTAATTTTATTTATGTCTCTATTTGTATTGATACGAGTTTATGGAATTATTTATATGACTTTTTTAAATAGCATTGGCAAAGTAAAGTTACAACTTTGGCTGTATTTTTTTGGAGCAATTATAAATATTCCGTTATCAATTTACTTTGTAAAAACGTTTGATTTAGGAAGTAGTGGTGTTATTTTAGGAACCGTTTTTAGTATTTTAAGTTTGTCGATAATTTTACCTATACAGACATTTCAAATTTTACAAAAACAATAATTATTTAGATGAAAAACAAATCTTTTTTTACAATAATTACTGTTTGTTTTAATAGTGAAAAAACGATTAATGAAACTATTCAATCTGTCTTAAATCAGAGCTACACAAACTTTGAATATATTCTTGTTGATGGAAAATCAACTGATAAAACCGTTGAAATAATTAAAAGTTTCGAAAATCAATTTATAGAAAAAGAAATTTCTTATAAATGGATTTCAGAAAAAGATACAGGTATTTATAACGCGTTTAATAAAGGAGTAGAACAATCAAAAGGAGATTGGATTTCTTTTTTAGGTTCTGATGATGTATATCTTAAAAATAGCATAGAAATTTATAATAATAAAATTTCTAATTTTAAAGATGAGGTAGATTTTGTATATTCAAACATCACTTTAAACAATAAAAAAGTTGTTTCAAAAAAGTGGAAATGGAAACAATTTAGAAGAAAAATGACGATTGTTCATGTTGGTGGATTTCACAATAAAAATTATTTTAAAAAACATGGTTTTTTTAATGAAAGCTATAAAATAGCAGGAGATTACGAATTGTTATTAAGAGCAAAACAAGAGTTAAAAACCCATAAGGTTGATGAGGTAACTGTAATAATGGGAGATGGAGGAATTAGTAATAGCCAAATTAAAAATGTGTACCTAGAAACTACAAGAGCAAAAATTGAAACAGGAAAAGTAGGTTCTTTACTTTCTAAATTTGATTATTTTATTTGGATACAAAAATATAGAATTAAAAAAATGATCTATGCGTTGGTTAGATAAATACATATTGTTTAGCAGCGTTTTTGCATTATTTACAGAAAGTTTTACTTTTCATTATGTAATTGATTGGAAGCTTTTTTATATAATAATTTTTACTAATTTAATTCTTTTAGCAACTAGAAAAAAACTAACAATTCATCAAAACATTATTTATGTTTTCATTTTTTTTATAGTACACGGAATTGTTTTTTTTATCTGGTTTCAAAATCCTATAAAATCTTTAATTGCACAGTTATTAGGGATAGGAATAAGTAGTGTTTATTATTATAACTTCTTAAAACATTACGGAGTAAAATTAGCCTTTAACATGTATTTAAAGCTAACACTAGTTTTAGCTGTTTTAGCTATTTTTATGTATTATTTTGGAATTCATGTTTTTATCTATAATCGTTTAAACGGAATTCTTACAGAGCCAGCCCATTATGTTGCTATAGTTTTACCAGCAACCTATGTTTTTTTTAGAGAAAAAGAGTATCTAAAATTTGCGGTATTATTAGTAACAATATTCTTAGCAAATTCTTCTATCGGATATATTGGATTAGCACTGATAATTATTTTACCATTATTAAAAACAAAATATTTAG
Source organism: Flavobacteriaceae bacterium (assembly GCA_041689245.1). Taxonomy (GTDB): domain Bacteria; phylum Bacteroidota; class Bacteroidia; order Flavobacteriales; family Flavobacteriaceae; genus Polaribacter. Next base: position 53,885 of record JBDNGO010000115.1, read on the forward strand.
TAAAATATTTATGGATAGTTGGAATTGTTTTAGGCAGTAGCGGATATTATATTTCTACACAATGGAATAAACCTATAGATGAAAACGAAAGCAATGTGTTAGTAAGAAGGCTTAAAGAAACCAAAGAGTCTTTAAATGCGGTTTATACAGGTAAATTTGAAGAACACACAAATTTAAGTTCGTATGCGTTTTTGAGCAATACTTTTATCACAAGAAAAGTGTTTTTAGAAAAACCTTTAGGCGCTGGACTTGGTAGTTATCCACACGAATATGACAAACATTATGCTGAATTAAAACCACCGCCATACATAGTTACACTAAAACAATCTAAAATAAACAGAACAGATGCAAACTCGCTTTTTTTAAGACTGGTTGCAAACTTAGGTGTTTTCGCCTTTTTATTCATACTGTTTTTTATCTACAGAAGCAGCAAGTTGTTTAAGAATGATCAAAAAATAATCCAACAAAGCACATTTTTTTATTTAGTTTTAAAACTCATTAGAGAAGGGCATTATTTTCCTCCAGAATTTTACTTTTTTTTACTCATTTTTTTAAAAGACTTTGATGAAGATATTACACATAGTTGAAGATTTTTCTATAAAAAGCGGAGGATTAAGAACCGTAATTAAAAATCTTGATTTTTATTTAAAAAAATTAGGACATAATTCCTTTATAATCGCTTCAGATAAAGAAAAACAAGACGATGTTTTTGTCGTAAAATCATCTAATAAATGGTTATATTCTAATAAATGGGAAAAAAGGATTTCTGAAGTTATTGATGAACATAAAATAGAACTTATCCATATTCATGGAGCTTGGCTGTATCCTCAATATATAGGTGCAAAAATTGCCTCTCAAAAAAACATTCCAATGGTTTTAAGTTTACATGGAATGTTTCAACCTTGGCTGTGGGAAAAAGGAACATTAAAAAAGAAACTCTATTTTTATTTATTAAGCAAAAAACATTTTTCAAAAGCAGCAATTATCCATGCTATAACAATTCAAGAAACAAATACTATTAAAGGTTTTTTTAAAAGAAATAATATAGTTGAAATCCCTAATTTAATTACTGTTGATAAAGTAAATGAAGAAAATAATATCAGTAATAAAAATATAGTTTACTTAGGGCGGCTTAACAAAACAAAAGGGATAGATATTTTAATTAAAGCATTTTCAAGAATACAGAATAAACAAATAAAACTTGTAATTGCTGGTGGATTTAATGCTTATAAAAACGAGTTAGAAACCCTTGTTGATTTTCTAAACTTAAAAGGAAAAGTTGAGTTTTTAGGAGAAGTGAAAGAAGAAAAGAAAACGAAGTTAATTCAAACTGCTTGGGTAATGGCAAGTCCAACTCATTCAGACGTAATCGGAATGGTAAATTTAGAAGCTGCATCTTTGAAAACACCAATGATTACAACTTATAATACAGGATTAAATGAGAAATGGAATACAAACGGAGGCAGATTAATAAATCCTAACGTAGAAGAATTAGCAGAAGTTTTAACAGAAATTTTAAATTGGTCGTTAGAAGAAAGAGTTGCGCAAGGAGAATTACTTTATAAGTTTATAAAAAAAGAGTATTCTTGGGAAAACAGATTAAAAGAATGGGAGTCACTTTATAAAAAAGCAATTGTTAATGAAAAGTAATTGGTTAGAAAAAGTAACAAAACTGTCGTTTTTAGGATTAGCTTTAGTGCCTTTGTTAAAGGAAAACGCAAATTCTATTTTAATTATTATTTGCGCACTTTTAACGTTAGTTTGTAATATTCAAACAAAAGAAAAGATAAAATTAAAACCCGAACTATGGATATTAACATTACCTTTTTGGATGTTCCTTTTGCACGAATTATTAAGCGTAGACAATAATTTTTCCAGAGTTTTAATACACTTACCATTTTTAATTTTTCCTTTACTATTTGCCTTTAAACCAAGTTATATAAATAATAATTTGAAAATAAAAGCATTGTTTGTTTTTCAAATTAGCGCTCTGTTGCAATGCTTTATTTATATTGTTGTTTTTTTAGCAAACAACCCAATAAGTAAGTTCTTTTATGTAAGAAATAATATTCCTTTTTTTAGAGAATATGTATCAGAAAATTACTTATTTGAAATTCATCCAACGTATTTTAGTTCGTTTTTATTGGTAAGTTTTACGGTTTCACTTTTTTCATTAATAAAATACAAGAAAGACATCTTTGCTATTCTAAATGTGTTGATTATGGTCTTTTTTATATTCTTATTTTCTTCTCGAATGATAATATTAACACTACTGCTTTCTATAATTTTTGCAGTACTATATTTGATATTACAAAAAGGATTAAAACAAAGTATTTTTATTTTGCTTACAAGCGCTGTTTTATTAACCGTTTTAATTTATCCTGCAAAAAATATTATTGGAGAGCGGTTTAAAGAAATTAAAACAGAGATAAACAAACCTATTGTAGGAGATTATTATAACTCTACAAATACCAGAAGGGCTATTTTAAAATGTTCTTTTGTTGTATTAAAAGAAGCTCCTTTTTTTGGTTACGGAGATAAATTACAAGAAAAACTTAATAATTGCTATAAAGAAAATAACGACAGTGATTTTTACCTAAAACATACTTTTAACACACATAATTACTATATAAATTTAGTTACGTATGGCGGTTGGACTTTTCTCTTGCTATTTATTGTGTACCTATTTTACATCTATAAAAAGATTAATTATTCGGCATTAGGGTTGTTTTTATTAATTCAGTTTTTGATAATTAATTTGACTGAAAATTATTTTTCTAGACATTATGGAATTGTTTTATTTACCTATTTAACCTCAATGCTTATTTTTAATGAGAAAAGAAAAACAGAATAATGCTTCCAAAAAAAAACATACTATTAATCTCTCCCTTCTTTTTTCCTGAATTGATATCTACAGGAAAATTTAATTCTGATATGGTTATTGCGTTAAGAGACAATGGTCATCATGTTAAAGTTTTGTGTTTTCACCCTTTTTATCCAAAATGGAAAACAGAAAGAAGCGAAGAAAAATTAGATAATATTGAGGTTATTAGAGGAGGAAAAAACAATGTCTATACTCAAATAAATATTGTAAGAAGACTTGTCTTAGAGTTGAGTTTTTCTTTTTTTGTATTTAGAAAAATCTTTAAACATCAAAAAAACACAGACATTATCATTTCTGTTTTTCCGCCAAGTTTGGCTTTTTATATTATGTTGCCTTTTTTAAGAAAAGGAATTGAAAAAGCAGGAATAATTCATGATTTACAAGAAGTTTATTCTAAAAATAAAAAAGGAATTATATATAAATGGATTGGGAAAATTATTCATCACATAGAAAAAAAAGGTTTTAAGGCGTGTGATAAGTTAATTTTTCTATCACAAGAAATGAAAAATGTTGCACAAGAAAGGTATCAATTAAATACTTCAAAACTAAAAGTACAATATCCGTTTGTAACAATTAATACAAATAAAAAAGAGAAGCAAAACGTATTAGAAGAAATTTTACCAAGCGATATAAAGCATATTGTATACTCTGGAGCATTAGGAGAAAAACAAAATCCATTTGAACTTTATAAAGTATTTAATTATTGCTCAGAAAAATTACCAGAACTTAGATTTCATGTTTTCTCTCAAGGGTCTCGTTTTGAGGAGTTAAAAACAAATAATAACAATGCAAAAATTAAATTTCACAACTTAGTAGCAAAAGAAAATATAGAAGAATTATATCAAAGAAGTTTTATTCAGTTTATTCCTCAATCTGCGGGGACTTCTAAAGGATCATTACCCTCAAAACTCCCTAATTTGTTAGCATCAAAATGTAACATCATCTGTATTACTGATTCTGGAAGCGATATTGACATTTTGTTTAAAAAACAGAAATTAAAAAAAGTACTTACAAGCTGGAGTAAAAAACTTATTTTAAATAGTATTGAAGAGTTTTTACTTGAAAAAACACCTAATTATACAAGGCAAAATAAAATTTCAGACGAATTATTTAATGTAAATTCAATGATAAATAGTATTTTAGACACTTAATTACTTTAATTAATTTGTATTGAAAAAGAGGTACTCGTATTTAATAACGCCATTAATTATATTCATAGATTTGTGTATTATTAATGGTATTATATTTTATGTTTCTGATAATGAATACTTGAGAAAAAGTTTTTTTATTTACATAAATATTTTTTGGTTATTTTCTTCGTTTTTTATTGGCTTTTATAAAATTTACAGACATACTCGTTTTTATAGAATATTAAGTTTATTAGCAATACAACTTAGTGTATTCTTTTTAGGCTTTTTCACCTACTTCACCCTTTTTAGAGAAGGAGATGTTGTAAATAATCAAACCTTAATTTTAATAACAATTTTTTTAGGAATAGCAGGAATGAAATTACTGTTTGTTTATGCTTTAAAAAAATATAGATCATTTGGAAATAATTATAGAAAAATAATTGTGTTAGGTTCTGATGATACAGCAAAAAAACTGATAAATGTTTTTAAAGAAAACAAAGAATTTGGATATTTAGTTTCGGCGTTCTTTTCAGATAAAATATCTAAAAGCAACTTGTATGGCGGTACAATTAACCAAAGTTTACCATATATTTTAGATAATGAAATTGACGAAGTGTATTGCTCTTTGTCTGAATTAAACAAACAGGTTGTTAAAGAGATAACAATTTTCGCAAATGAAAACAATATAATTGTAAAATTAGTACCCGATGCTAACGAACTTTATAGTAAAAGCTATAAGAAAGAATACTACGATGATTCCATGTTGGTTTTAAATGTGAGTAAACTACCATTTGAAACGAAAGAAAATAGAGTTGTTAAAAGAATATTTGACATTATTTTTTCAATTTTAGTTATCATCTTTGTAATGTCTTGGCTTACTCCAATTTTATGGATAATCATAAAATTAGATTCAAGAGGTTCAGCCTTTTTTAAACAAAAAAGAGAAGGTTTAAGAGGAGAGCTATTTGTTTGTTATAAGTTTAGGTCTATGAAAATAAATGCAGTTTCAGACAACAAACACACTATAAAAAACGATATACGAGTTACTTCTTTTGGTTCTTTTTTAAGAAGAACAAGTCTTGATGAACTTCCACAGTTTTTTAATGTTTTAAAAGGAAATATGAGTGTTGTTGGGCCTCGACCTCATTTAAAAAGCGTATCTATTGAGTATCAAAAAAATGTTAACAATTATTTAGATAGACATGCAGTAAAACCAGGGATAACAGGGTTGGCTCAAGTTCGAGGATATAGAGGAGAAATTACTAAAAAAACAGATATAAAAAACAGAATTAGATTGGATATTTTTTACATTGAAAATTGGGCTATTTTATTAGATATAAAAATCATTTTACAAACAATTTTTAATGTCTTTAAAGGAGAAGAAAAAGCGTATTAATTTTGAGTGAAAAAATTGAAATATCAGCTACAATAGTATTGTATAAAGAAAACATACAAGCACTTCAAAAAACCATAAATAATTTTTTAAACCTCCCTTTTTCAAAAAAATTGTTTTTAATTGATAACTCACCAGACAATCGTTTAGAAAATGAATTTATTTCTAAAGAAATAACATACAAATTTGTTGGTAAAAACATAGGCTTTGGCGCTGCTCATAACCTTGTAATAAGCACTATAAAGAATAAATCAAATTATCATTTAGTATTAAATCCAGATATACAATTTGAACCAGATACAATTAAACAATTAATCATTAAACTTTCTGAAGATAGTCTTTTAGCAATGATAGCTCCCAAGGTATTTTATCCAAATAAGGAAATGCAATTTACGTGTAGAAAATACCCCACAAAAGGTGAATTAATTTTTAGAAGGTTAAAGGGTTTTAAAAACTTCACAAAAGATCAAGAGTACAGAAAAAGAAGTTTAGATATTCCTTTTTATCCAGATTTTATTCATGGTTGTTTTATGTTATTTAACACAAATGATTTTGTTGCAATACAAGGTTTCGACGAACGGTATTTTCTATATATGGAAGATGTAGATATTTGTAAAAAAATAGATGTATTTGGTAAGAAAAAAATGTATTTCCCTTTCGTGTCAATTATTCATGATCATAGAAAAGGTTCAGCAAAAAATCTACATTTATTATGGTTTCATATTTCATCGGTAAGAAAATACTTTAAGAAATGGCAAAATTAAATAGATAATACATTTTCAGAACGTATATTTGTGTACTTAAACAACAACACACTACATGAATATTTTAATCTTAGGTTCTGGAGGAAGAGAACACGCTTTTGCTTTAAAATTATCTCAAAGTAATAAGGTAAATCAACTTTTTGTTGCCCCTGGAAATGCAGGAACTTTTCAAATAGCAACCAATATTAACATCAACCCAACAGATTTTAATGCGATAAAAGAAGTTGTTTTAAACAACCAAATTAACATGGTTGTTGTTGGTCCAGAATCGCCTTTGGTAGATGGAGTTCATGATTTTTTCTTAGCAGATAAAGACTTAAAAAATATTCCAGTAATTGGCCCTAAAAAAGATGGAGCTTTGTTAGAAGGAAGTAAAGATTTTTCTAAAATTTTTATGAAAAAACATAATATTCCAACAGCACAATATCAATCATTCACAAAAGATAATTTATCAGAAGGGTTTACCTTTTTAGAAACCTTAAACTCACCTTACGTTTTAAAAGCCGATGGATTAGCAGCCGGAAAAGGTGTCTTGATTTTAGATTCTTTAGACGAAGCAAAAACGGAGTTAGCAGAAATGCTTACGAATCAAAAATTTGGAGAAGCTTCATCTACCGTAGTTATAGAAGAATTTTTAGACGGAATTGAACTATCTGTTTTTGTATTAACTGACGGGAAAAGCTACAAAATTTTGCCTTCTGCAAAAGATTACAAACGGATTGGCGAAGGGGATAAAGGATTAAATACGGGTGGAATGGGGGCAATTTCTCCTGTGCCTTTTGCATCAGAAGATTTTTTACAGAAAGTTGAAGAAAGAATTGTAATCCCTACCATAAACGGCTTGCAAAAAGACGGAATAGATTACCGTGGATTTATCTTTATTGGGCTAATGAATGTTGATGGAAATCCACAAGTAATTGAGTATAATGTTAGAATGGGTGATCCAGAAACGGAAGTTGTAATTCCAAGAATTGAGTCAGATTTGTTTGATTTATTTGATGGAGTTGCAAACCAAACATTACACGAAAAATCATTTTCTATCAATCCAAAAACAGCAATAACAGTGATGTTGGTTTCAGGAGGATATCCAGAAGTATATAAAAAAGGAAAAGAAATGACAGGGGTAGAAAAAGTATCTGACTCTATTGTATTTCACGCAGGGACAACATTAAAAGGGGATAAAATTATAACAAACGGAGGAAGAGTTATGGCAATTACTTCTTTTGGAGACACCATTGAAGAAGCATTAAAAAAATCATATTCTTCAATAGAAAAGATTCATTTTGAAAACATGAATTTTAGAAAAGATATTGGTTTTGATTTAGTTTAAAAAACTTACCTGTCATTCCTGCGTAGGCAGGAACCTCATTATTATAGTTCTAAATGAAAAAAAAATAATAGTTGCACCACTAAATTGGGGATTAGGTCATGCCTCTCGATGTGTGCCAATTATTCATTTTTTATTAGGAAACAATTTCACTCCAATAATAGCATCAGACAGAAAAGCGTTGGTGTTTTTACTTTTTTTACAACCATAATATATCAAAAAATTATTAAAAAATTTGATAAATGTTGGGTGCCAGATTTTAAGGATAATTTTTTGTCAGGAAAACTTTCTAAAACAAATAATAAAAAAGTAGCTTTAAAATATATTGGAGCTTTAAGTAGGTTTAAAAAAGAAGAATTACCACGAAAAAAGGATGTTTTAATTATTTTATCTGGGATTGAATTACAAAGAAAACTTTTGGAAACAAAGCTGTTAGAAGCTTTTGAAAACACCACTCAAAAGGGAGTGTTAGTTCAAGGTAAAATTAAAAAAAATCAAACAAAAAAAGTTTTTGGGAACACAACTATTTACAATTATTTACTTTCAAAAGAGTTAGAAAAAGAAATCAATCAATCAGAAGTTATTATTTGTAGATCTGGTTATTCATCAATTATGGATTTAGCAGTTTTACAAAAGAAAGCGTTTTTTATTCCTACAAAAAATCAAACGGAACAAGAATATTTGGCAAACTATTTAAAAGCAAGAAAATGTGCACCATTTTGTGTAGAGAAAAACTTTAGTTTAGATACTTTAAAAGAAGTAAATAACTACAAAGGGGTTTCTTATGAAAGAAATAAGTTAGACAAAGGGTTACTTAGCCTTTTCTAGAGTAAACGAAAATTCAGATCCTTCTTTAAAAGTGCTTTTTAGAAGAATTGTTTCGTTATGGGCCTCGATGATATGTTTTACAATAGACAACCCTAAACCAGAACCACCTTGTTCTCTAGATCTACTTTGATCAACTCTATAGAAACGTTCAAATAAACGAGATAAATGTTCTTGTTTTACCCCTTCTCCATTGTCAGAAACTTTAACTATAAATTTATTTTCGTTATAGCCATCAACACCAACTTTGGTTATGCCACCAATTTTTCCGTATTTAATGGAATTTACCACTAAGTTGATAAGCACTTGTTCAATTTTTTCATCATCACCAACTACATAAATAGGAAACTCATAAACTCGGTCAAAAATTAAAGAAATATTCTTTTTTTTAGCTCTCATTTCGAATAAATCAAAAACATTCTGAATAAGCTCGAGAATATTAAATGGCTGCAAATGCATTTTTAACCCATTAGTTTCTAGTTTAGCAATCATGTCTAAATCTTTAACAATTGCCACCAATCTTTCTACACCTTTATTTGCTCTTCCTAAGTATTTTTCTAGAATTTTTTTATCTTTTGAGGCACCTTCAATTAAGGTTAGTAAATATCCATGTACTGTAAATAATGGGGTTTTTAATTCGTGCGCAACATTTCCTAAAAAATCTTTTCTAAAAGAATCTCTTTCGGTTAAGTTTTGAATTTCAACACGTTTTCCTTCGGCAAATTTTTGTACACTTTTAGAAAGAGTTTCCATATCTGTAGTTACAGACCTTCTGCTTAAATCGCCTCCTTCTATAAGAGAAACATCTTCATATATTTTACGAACTCGTCTATAAATAAAATATTCTACCCTGTATTGAATGATGAAAAAAGAAACAATTAATAGCAAAATACCAGCAATAAGTAGAATCCAAAAACCAAATTCTTTATAAAGAAGATAAGACAAAATATCAAGAACAATAACTAAAAGAGCTATGTATAATGCAGAAATTAATGCGAATGAGTAAGTTTTTTTTAATTTCACAAATAATAGAATTTTATTTATCGCTGTCTTCTAAAACAAATTTATACCCAACACCTTTGATTGTTTTAAAGAAATCGTCACCAATTTTTTCTCTTAATTTTCTAATGTGTACATCAATTGTTCTACCACCAACAACAACTTCGTTACCCCAAACAGAATCTAAAATAGTTTCACGTTTAAATACTTTTCCTGGTTTAGAGGTTAATAAAGAAAAAAGTTCAAATTCTTTTTTTGGTAATACAATTTTTTTATCGCCTTTAAAAACAAGATATTCTTCTCGGTTTATTACAATATCACCTATTTTAGTTGATGTATCTTGTTCTTCGTTTTTCTTTAATCTTCTTAATAAAGATTTTATTTTACTTACCAATACTTTTGGTTTAATTGGTTTGGTAATATAATCATCTGCACCCGCATCAAAACCAGCAACTTGAGAGTAATCTTCTCCTCTAGCAGTTAAAAATGAAATGATAACGTGTTCTAATTCTTTTACTTTTCTAATTTTTTCACAGGCTTCAATTCCATCCATTTCTGGCATCATTATATCTAATAAAATCAAATGAGGAATGATTTTTTTAGCCACTTTTACACCTTCAGCACCATTTGATGCTGTAAAAACCTGATATCCTTCGTTTTTTAAATTGTAACTAACAATTTCTAAAATATCTGGCTCATCATCGACTAATAAAATTTTAATATCGTTTTTTTTCATGATTTTAGGCTGTCTTATTTATTCAAAAGTATGGATAAATATTGTAAAGTAAAGACTACTTAACAATGATTTAATGCCTTAACGTTGAATTAACCTTCTATTGATACAACATTAATTCAGTCCTAACATTTCCTTTACAAAACAACAAGAGATTTGCAGTTAATTATATAAGATAATCTCTTTTAGATAAAAAGAATGAAAAAATTAATTATTGCGTTCGTATTTTTAAGTCAATTAATTGTAGCACAAAGTAAAGGAACTGTAAATGGGATTGTAACAGACTCAGAGTCTAACAATGAACCTTTGCCTTTTGCAAATGTGTTTATAAAAGGAACTTCTGTAGGAGGAACAACTGATTTTGATGGAAATTACTTTTTTTCTTTAGATGCAGGAGATCATATTTTAGTTTTTAGTTTTGTTGGATATCAAACAATAGAAAAAAACATTGTTATTAAATCTGGAGAAACAGTAACTATCAATCAAAAAATGAGTGCTAAATCTGGAGTAACTTTAGATGAAATTCAGATTAAAGGAACTGTAAATAAAGCAAAACTTTCTGCAATTTTATTAGACCAAAAAACGGCGGTTTCTATAAAAACAACCATTGGAGCTCAAGAATTAGATAATAAAGGAATTTCTGATTTAGCAACAGCGGTAACAAAAGCATCAGGTATTTCTAAACAAGAGGGTTCTAACAATATTTTTGTAAGAGGTTTAGGAGATAGATATAATTCTACTACGTTAAACGGATTGCCAATTCCATCTAACAATCCATCAAAAAAAAATATTTCATTAGATATTTTCTCTACAGGGATTGTTCAAAAAATTGATATTAATAAAATTTATAACGGCGCTATTTATGGAGATTTTGGAGGAGCAAATGTAAATATTGTTTCTAAAGAGCATGTTGGAAAACCATCAATGGAAATTGGAATTGGATCTGGAACAAACTCTAATTTGTCAAGTGATTTTTATTTACAAGAAGGACCAAGTTTTTCAGGTTTTTATAAGAATAATTACCCAACAGGTGTTTTAACCGGATATAATTTTACAACAAGCTTAGACAATGTCTCTAAATCACCAATAGCAACAAATATTTCTATAAAAGGAGGTGAAAAACATCAAATTGGAGAAGAAGGAAGTTTAAATTTGTTTGCAACGGCTTCTTTTTCTAGCAATTATAAATTTAAAGAAGGAGTTAATAGAGGAAGTGTAAATGCGCAAGGTTTAGCGTCTTCAGATTACACTTTTAAATCATACGACTACAATACCAATACAACAGGAATGTTAAATGCGGCCTATAAAGTAAATGCAAATAACACCTATAAATTTAGCTCATTATTTATCAATTCATCAAACCAAAGTTTAGATGAATATAACGGTATAATAAGTGTTTTTGACAATGCTAGTAATGGAGGAGGATTTGTAAAAAGAGCCACTTTTGATAAAACAGCACTATTTGTGAATCAGTTTTTAGGAAATCATAAGATAGGCGACAGAGTTTCTATAGATTGGGGCATTTCATATAATCACATTAATAATGTAATACCAGACAGAAGACAAAATATGTTGGTTCCGAAAGACAATAATGATCCAACTGGTGTAAAAATAGTTTCTGATTTAGCTGCTTCAGATAATCATCGTTTTTTTCAAGAATTATTTGAAGATGAAGCTTCAGCAAACCTTTCAAGTTCTTATCTTTTTGCAAAAGATAAAGATGATGAATACAAAGGGAAAATTACATTAGGATACAGTGGGAGATTTAAAAAAGTAGATTTTAAAGCAACTCAATTTAACTTTAGAATTAATAGAAACACAGTTCAACCAGTTGTAAATTTATCAAATTTAGACGCATATTTTACACAGTCTAATCTAACAGCTAATTTATTTAAAATAGAAACATTTAGAGGTGATGCTTCAACTTCTAACGCATTAGACCCACAAACATATTCTGGAAATCAATATATAAACGGGGGTTTTGCTGAAGCACAATATAAATTGAGTCCAAAGTTTACTGCAGTTGTTGGATTAAGGTTTGACCATATTTATCAAGATATAAAATGGAAAACATCATTAGATCCAGATGGTGATAAAGACGCTTCTTCGAAGTTTGAATTTTTACCAAACGCTTCTTTTAAATATGAAGTAAACGATAAAAGTAATTTAAAATTAGCAGTGAGTAAATCATATACATTACCACAATATAAAGAAAGAGCTCCATTTCAATTTGAAGAAGTAACTGA
>JBDNGO010000116.1:0-14035 GCA_041689245.1 Flavobacteriaceae bacterium
AGAAAATTAAGAAAACGAAAAATGACAAAAAATAGCACTTTGAAAGCTAGAAAAAAACAGTATCAAAATTTTTAACTAAATTAGCAGAAACCTCTCTTAAATTTTGAGCGAAAAAGTTCATTTTTATTTGACTACATACAGGCTTTAGTTTCTTCAGAGACATCATCAGATTTTATTTGCAATATACTTGCTGGTACATCAAAAGTGATAAATCCAGATTTTTCTTGACTTTTAACTAAATAGCTTTGTAAAGATTCTTCGTTACATGAAGTAAAAGAAAAGGCTAAAATAAAAGCTACTAGCAAGGTTATTATTTTTTTCATTGATTTTGTTTTTAGTTAATTATTTTTCAAGCAATTTTTTATATGAATCTAAATTACTTTTTAGATTTCTTACCGTCATTAGCAAATTTATCTGCTAAACTTGATAATTTATTGATGTCTATCATTCCTGTTAAAGAAACAATTGCTGATTCTGCATTACCTTCGGTAACTCTACTAATTCCGTTTATAAACATTAAAACTTCGCTTACATACTCTTTTGTACTTCCTGTTTTTACATAAATCTTAACTCTAGCATCTTTATCTTTCATTCTCATCAACTCCGTTAAATTCGATTGTTTAACTGCAGATGTCACCATAGATTCCATTGTTTTTGCAACTTTCACATCACTTGTTTTAAAAACTTTTAACTCATTTAAGTTTTGTACCATTTTAAAAATTTCTACAGCTTCATTATCACCTCCCATGCCTCCACCGAATTTTTGCAATAATTGAAATGCATCTTTATTAACGATAAAAGAAGATACTTCTTCCATATTTTCTAATTTATCAAATATAGATTGTCCAAAACTTACTGCTTGTACTATTACTAAGGCTATTAATACGATTATTTGTTTCATGATTTCTCTTGTTTACTTATTATTGTTATTTTACTTGGTTTTAAATATTTTATTTACGGTGTCTTCGTAAGTATATAAACTTGCTACAGCTTCGTTTCCTTTGTTTAAACTTGTAGAAAGCATTTTTAACACATCTTTTACTTGGGCATATTGAGCTTTAACTTTTTGTTCTTGAACATAGCTATTCCCCATATATACACTAAATAATAAGATAACTGACGCAGCTACTGACAACCATTTCCAATTCGTTTTTTTAGTGTTTAATTGGATTGGTTTTACAGATGTTTCTGCTTTATTAATGGCAAAATAGCTAAAGATAGATTCGTACTCTTGTAAGTGTGAAGCTACATTACCTGATAAAAAATAGTTTTTTAATGTTGTTTCTTCTTGCAAAGTAGTTTCTGCGTTTAGATATTTTTCTAACAACTGTTCTATTTTAGATAATTCCATAATTGTGTTGTTTTATTAGTTTTTCTCTTATTGTTTTTCTTGCTCTTGACAATGCTACTCTAACAGCTGTTGGTTTTAAATCTAACATTTTTCCGATCTCTTCAAAATCGTACTCTTCAATGTCTCTTAATTGGATAACTAACTTTTGCTGCTCTGGCAACTTATCAATAAGCATATGTACTTGGCTAACACTATCTCGATACTCCATTTTTTTATCTAAAGGAGTGTCTTTTTCTTTATAATTACTATGAATTAATGTTAAGTTTGATGCTTGTTTAGATTTTAATCTATCAAAACAATAATTTTTAGTCATTGTCATTGCAAACGCTTCAATATTTTTATATTCAGCTATTTTCTCTTTGTTTTTCCATAATTTAAAATACAATTCTTGTGTTGCATCTTCTGCTTCTTCAGTAGATACCAAAAGTCTTTTTGCTAAACGAAAAACTTTATCTTTAAATGGTAAAACAGATTTTAAAAAGTCTGATTGGTTCATTAGTTTGTTATAATTGTTCTGTAAAAACGTTTCTTTTAATTGCTTTTACACCTTTATGACGACGACCAATTAATTTTGTTACATGTATTTTTTAAATGTACTATATTTATCTAAATTGCGTTACATAAATAATAGCTTTTATAAATCTGCGTTAATGAAAAACCTTTACAAAATTCTTCTTTTTTTATGTATATCGCTTATATTATATAATTGTACCAAAGAGGATGAAATTCCTGCTGATGTAGAAGTCAATGATTTTATTTGGAAAGCAATGAATGCCTATTATTTATATCAAGATCAAATTCCTGATTTAGCTGACAGAAGATTTAACAATCAACCAGAATTAAATAGTTATTTAAGAGGATTTGCAACTTCGGATGAATTATTTATAAACTTATTGCACGATAGACCAAACACAGATAACAATTCTACTTTGCTTGACGATTATAATTTAATTCAGCAACCAAACATTAGAACTTCAAATACTCATGGAGTTGAATATGGTATTATCGCTGAACCTGGAAACGTAGATAATGTAATTGGTTATGTTCAATATATTTTACCAAATTCAGACGCTACAAATCAACCAATAAAAAGAGGAGAGTTCTTCTATGCTGTAGATAATGTCCAGTTAACAAGAGATAATTATAGAACTATATTAGAAGGAACAACCAACTCTTATAAATTAAATATGGCTGGTTTTGACGGAACAACTGTTACGCCAAACGCCACAAAAGTTGCGTTGACAAAAACTAATTATACTCATAATCCTGTTTTTATGTCGAAAAATATTATAAGCGGCACGAATAATATTGGCTACTTATTGTACAATAACGATTTTTCTAGCAATTACATCAACGATTTAAATACTGCTTTTTTACAATTTAAAAATCAAGGAGTTAATCAATTGATTTTAGATTTACGATATAATGTTGGCGGCGGAAGTTTTGTTGAAAACATAAATCAAATTGCAAGTATGATTACTGGCCAATTTACCAATCAGCCTTTTGCTAAAAAGCGTTGGAACAACAAAGCACAATCTTGGTTTGAGTTGAACCAACCAGATTCTTTAATTACAAAATTTACGAATAAATTAAACAATTCGACAACCATAAATAGTTTAGGATTAACAGATGTTTACATCATTTTAAACGGAAGCTCTTCTTCTGTTGAATTATTAATCAACAGTTTGCGAAGTCATATAAATGTACACGTAATTAACAGTAGAACAACTGATGGAAATAATACAGGTTCTATAACTCTTTATAATTCTATAGATTATGATTCTATTGGGAAAAGCACAAACCATACAGTAGCATTGCAGCCAGTTGTATTAGAGTTTTTAAATAATGATGACGAAACCTATAAAAATGGATTTACATCAGAAATAAGAATTTGTACTCAAGAAAACATCCTAAATTTAGGTGTGTTAGGAGAAAATTCTGATCCAATATTAAATGAAGTACTCAATTTTATAAATGGAACTCCGCCTTCTACACCTGCATTATGTAATCCAAATAGTTTTGATTTTTTATATAATTCTGTTATAAATCAACAAATTATAGATTCTGGAGTTTTTATCAAACAAGATTTACCAAATACCAATTAAAATGAGAAAAAGCACAATTTACCTTCTGTTACTGATTTTAACCATAACTTCTTGTACAAAAATTAAAGTTACGGCTACTCAAGATTTGGAAGTAAATAATTTTATTTGGAAAGGATTAAATACCTTTTATTTATGGCAAAATAAGGTAACTGATTTAGCCGATAATCGTTTTTTAAATTTAAATGGCTATCATGATTTTCTTGGTTCTGAACCGAATCCAGTTCAATTTTTCGAAAATCTTTTATACCAAAGAAACACCATCGATAAATGGTCTTGGATTGTTGAAGATTACATTGCATTAGAAAATTCTTTTCAAGGAACTACATTACACAACGGAATGGAGTTTGGTTTGGTCTTCGAAAACGGAAGTTCAACAGATGTTTTTGCATATGTTCGTTACGTTTTACCTAACACCGATGCTAGTAGTAAAAACCTAAAAAGAGGAATGATTTTTAATTATATAAATGGTGTAAAACTAAATATTGATAATTACCGTAATTTATTATTTTCGAATGCAAATTACACTATTAACCTTGCCAACTACAACAATGGAAACCCCACAACCAACGGAACATCAATTGCTCTAACAAAAGCAGAATATACAGAAAACCCTGTATTCATTACTAAAACAATCAATTCTAACAGTAAGAAAATAGGCTATTTAATGTACAATAGCTTTACAACAAATTTTGACGATGAATTGAATGCCGCGTTTTTAACATTGAAAAATGAAGGAATTACAGATTTAATTGTAGACTTAAGATACAATGGTGGCGGTTCAGTTAGAACTGCTGTGTATTTATCTAGTATGATTACTGGACAGTTTCCTGGGCAATTATTCGCTAAAAAAAAATGGAATGATAAAATTGTTTTTAGTGTTTCTAACTTAGAAGAAAAATTTACAAATCAAATTAATAACGGTAATATTCAGGAAAGCATCAACAGTTTATCTTTAGATAAAGTGTATTTTATAACAACCAATAGTTCTGCATCTGCCTCCGAATTGGTTATTAACGGTTTGAAACCATATATAGATGTTAAAACAATTGGGACAAAAACGCATGGCAAGTATGTTGCATCAATCACTTTATATGACTCTCCAAACCTTTTCAATAAAGAAAACATCAATCCAAACCACAATTGGGCAATGCAACCCATCGTTTTAGAAATCAAAAATAAACTAGGAGAGAATAGTATTGAAGGCTTTACTCCTAACATAGTACTCTCTGAAGATTATAACAATCTTGGTATATTGGGAGAAACTACTGACCCTTTACTACAAAGAACAATTACTTATATTACAACAGGTTCAAAAGGAAGAGTTCTTTTAAATAAAAATATTTTGACAGAGTTTTCTAACTCAAAATTAGCCTTACCAACTAGTAATAATATGTATGTAGAAATAAAGTAATTATTTAGCATCAAGGTCTGGTCTAAACTGATTCACTAAATCTTTATTCTTAGATTTAGCATGTTCAAATCCAGATTGCCACCATTTGCTCATTAATTTCTTGTCAAATATTAAAGAATTTGTTGTTAATACAGTTGGTGTATAATATAAATTTAGTTTTACATTGTGTTGTTTTGCAGTTAATTTACCAATCGTAATATTATGGCGTTCTACATTTTCTAACATAAAATCAAAAGTGTCAAATAATAAAGAAAATGCATTTTTAGATTTCATTCTATTTATTTGAGTGACTTCGGTTTCTAAAATAATTACATCAACTTCTTTTGCGCCACGCAAAATAGCTTCTCTAATCGGAACTAAACACCCAAAGCCTCCATCGGCATATTGGCAGCCATTTTTTTCTAACAAACTCATAAACGGAATGTAATTACAGGAAGCCCAAATCCAATCACAAAAATCATTATAGGTACATTCCCTTAGGGTTTTATATTCAACATTATTCGTAGATAAATTTGATACGGTTACTACAACCTCCTTTTCATTTTTAATAATTTTTAAAAATAGTTCCTCAGTTACATTCCTTTTAATTAATTTTCTAAGATTTTTACTTTCACCAAATGTTTTTCTTCCACAAATAAAATTCCAAAGAGTGTTTAAGTGATTTATTGAAATCACCTTTTCTCCGTGTTTCTTTTTAATGATAAAAGGGTTGTTGCTGAAAATTGTATGTTGATTTACATTGGTGTAAATATCTTTTAGCTCTTCAATTTTACCCATTGCCAAATGAGAAACCATTAAACTCCCTGTAGAAGTACCAATAAAAATATCGTATTCTCGTTTTTCCTCTTCCATTAAATATTGCGCAACGCCACCAGCAAAAGCTCCTTTACTTCCACCACCAGAAATTACCAATGCTCTTTTATTATAACTCATCAAAATCTATATAAATAGTTAGCAAAAATTCGTTGTCAATTTACAATTAAACAAAGCAATATTGTAAATTAGTCGTTCAAAAATAGTTAAAATGAAAAAAATTATCCTTTTAGTTTGTATCGCAATCATTTGTTCTTCTTGTAAACAAGAATATGTAGTAAGAAGTTTTGAATCTGTTACCATTCAAAAGTTTGATATGGATAGTACAAGTATTAGAGCAATTATTGCTGTAAATAAGGATGAATTATTATTTGCTGGTTCTCGTGGAGATATCGGTTTAACTGAAGACGGCGGAAAAACTTGGGGTATTGAATATATAAAATATAAAGATTCTATTGTACCCCATTTTAGAAGTTTAGCAAAAACAACATCTTCGATTTTTGCATTATCTATTGCAAACCCTGCACTGTTATATAAAATTGCATTCGGAAAGAAAAAAGTAGTGTATAAAGAAGAACATGAAAAAGTATTTTATGACGCAATGACTTTTATAGATGATAAAACTGGTATTGCTATTGGAGACCCAATGAATGGCTGCACATCAATTATCATGACAAATGATGGCGGAGAAACTTGGGAAAAAATTGATTGTGCTAATTTACCAGAAGTAAAAGAAGGTGAAGCATCTTTTGCTGCTAGTAATACAAATATAGCTTTTTATAAAAACACTATTTGGGTTGTTACTGGCGGAACGAGAGCTAGAGTTTTAAAATCTGCTGATAAAGGAAGAACTTGGAAAATTATAGAAACTCCTTTTATTCAAGGAAATGGGCCACAAGGAATTTATTCTGTAGATTTTTATGATGAAAACACAGGCATAATTATGGGCGGAGATTTCTCTAAACCAAATGAAAATAAAGCAAATAAAGCTATTACAATTGATGGAGGGAAATCTTGGATCTTAGTTGCAGATGGAGAAGCACCAAATTATAAAAGTTGTGTAAAATACATTCCTGGCACAAAAGGAAAAGAAGTTATTGCTGTTGGAAAAACGGGCGTTTCATTTTCTAATGACGGAGGAAGAACTTGGAAAGATATTAGCAAAGACGACTATTATGCTATTGCTTTTGTTGATAAAAATACGGCTTGGTTATCTGGCCATCAGAAAATAGGTAAATTGGTTTTAAAATAATTCTGTCATTCAAATAATGAAATTTATTTTTGTCCTTTTTTTAATTGGCTTCGTTTTTACTTCTTGTAAAAAGTCTGAATTAGAAAAAGAGTTTTCTTGTAATAACACTAATTTTAGTGGCGATTTTGAACAAAATACCGACATTAAAAAAACGTTTAGCATTCAAATTCCTACACATTGGAAAACAAATTTCTTTTACAACGATTTGCAATCTTCCATCTATTTTGCAGACACAACTAAACAATTAACAGAAACAGTTTTAATAGATATTACACAAATTAAAAGCGATTATAAGTTCGATATTTCATTTGAAAATATAATTTCAAAAAATGATTCTTTACATCAACTAATAAATCTCAAAAAAAAGAAATTTTTGTTTTTAAAAAATAAGGCCTTCTACTCTATCTCTAAAGGTAAAAAAGGAAATTTCTCGTATCAAATAGTAAATATTTTTATCAATAAAGAGCACATAAATTCTTATCATATAAAAGCAGAAGTTTATGGCAATTCACTTATAAACGAACGTCTTTGTAAGGCAATAAATTTGATTAAAATATTAGAATTACATTAAAACATCACAATGAACAAAGAGAAAATTATTAACAGATTTATAAGCTATGTAACAATAGATACAGAATCTGACCCTAATAATCCTGCATTTCCAAGTACAGAAAAACAATGGAACTTAGCAAAAATACTTATTAAAGAATTGCAAGAAATCGGATTGTCTGATGTTGATTTAGATGAAAATTGCTATATCATGGCAACATTGCCTAGCAATATAGATTACAAAGTTCCAACTATCGGGTTTGTTGCTCACATAGATACAAGTCCAGATTTTACTGGCGCAAATGTAAATCCGCAAATTCATGAAAATTATGACGGAAAAGATATTGTTTTAAACGAAAAAGAAAACATTGTGCTTTCTCCAAATTATTTTGAAGATTTATTGCAATATAAAGGTCAAACTATAATTACAACAGACGGAACAACCCTACTTGGTGCTGATGATAAAGCTGGAGTTACAGAAATTGTTTCCGCAATGGAATATTTAATCAATCATCCTGAAATAAAACACGGAACCATCAGAATTTGCTTTACTCCAGATGAAGAAGTTGGAAAAGGAGCACATTTATTTGATGTCGAAAAATTTGGTGCAGAATGGGCATATACCATGGACGGAAGTGAAATTGGAGAATTAGAATACGAAAATTTTAATGCTGCTGGCGCTATTGTAACGATAAAAGGAAAAATTGTACATCCAGGCTATGCAAAAGGAAAAATGATCAATTCGATGTTAATTGCAAACGAGTTTATTACCGCGTTACCAAAGAATGAAATTCCACAAGAAACAACTGGCTACGAAGGTTTTTTTCATTTACATGATATACACGGAAATGTAGAAAAAACGACTTTAGAATATATTATTAGAGATCATGATATGGAATTGTTTTTAAATCGTAAAAAGCAATTTCAAACAATCGCAGACGATTTAAATAAAAAATTGGGTAAAGAATTAATTTCTATTCAAATAAAAGATCAATATTATAACATGAAAGAGAAAGTAGTTCCGGTTATGCATATTGTAGATATTGCAGAAGAAGCGATGATTGATATAGGAATTAAACCTTTAATCAAAGCAATTCGTGGCGGAACAGATGGTTCTCAATTATCATTTAAAGGCTTACCTTGCCCTAATATTTTTGCTGGCGGACATAATTTTCATGGGCGTTACGAATATGTTCCGGTTGAATCTATTTTAAAAGCAGCAGAAGTAATTGTTAAGATTGCTGAGAAAGTTGCTGTTAAATTCAAATAACAAAATACTGTCATTTCGAACGAAACGAAGTGAAGTCGAGAAATCTTAATTGATATATTATATAGATTTCTCCACTACGGTCGAAATGACAATATATATTGTGTATTAACACCATAAATTATTATGTTATATTTTAAACATCCTTAATAGTTGTTTTGCAAATATTTTTTACATTTACCAACTTAATTTTAGAAACTAGAAATGAATAACAACTCTTTATTGCGTTTAGCAGAAAAATACGGAAACCCTTTATATGTGTACGATACAGATAAAATAACTTCGCAATACAATAGAATCATCAATGCATTTTCTGCTGTCAAAAATGTAAAGATTAATTATGCTGTTAAAGCACTTTCTAATATTACTATTTTAAAAGTATTTAATCATTTAGGCTCTAGCCTAGACACCGTTTCTATTCAAGAAGTACAATTAGGTTTAGCTGCTGGCGTATTGCCAGAAAACATCATCTTTACGCCTAACGGAGTTTCTTTAGATGAAATTGAAGAAGTGGCAAACTTAGGTGTTCAAATTAATATTGATAATCTTTCTATTCTAGAATTGTTTGGACAAAAGCATCCAACAGTTCCTGTTTGTGTTCGGGTCAATCCACATGTTATGGCTGGCGGAAATAGTAAAATTTCAGTTGGACATATCGATTCTAAATTCGGAATTTCTATGTATCAAGTTCCTTTGATTAAACGTGTGATGAAAAACACCAACATGCGAATTAACGGAATTCACATGCACACAGGTTCAGATATTTTAGATATTGATACGTTTTTACGTGCAACAGAAATTTTGTTTGATGTTGCTGCTCAATTTGAAAATTTAGATTTTCTTGATTTCGGAAGCGGATTTAAAGTTCCCTATAAAGAAGGAGATATTTCTACTGATATTGAACAATTAGGAAAACAATTATCTAAACGATTCAATCAATTTTGTATTGATTACGGAAAAGACTTGACCTTAATGTTTGAGCCAGGAAAGTTTTTGGTAAGCGAATCTGGCTATTTTCTGGCAAAAGTAAACGTGATAAAACAAACAACGTCTACCGTTTTTGCAGGAGTTGATAGCGGATTTAATCATCTAGTACGTCCGATGATGTACGATTCATATCATCATATTACAAATATTTCGAACCCAAAAGGAAGAGAACGCTACTACTCTGTTGTCGGTTATATTTGCGAAACAGACACCTTTGGTAGCAATAGAAGAATTAATGAAATTACAGAAGAAGATGTGTTGTGTTTCCACAATGCTGGCGCATATTGTTTTTCAATGGCTTCTAATTACAACTCTCGTTTTAAGCCTGCAGAAGTTATGGTGCATAACGGAAAAGACTATTTGATAAGAAAACGAGAAACGTTTGATGATATTCTTAGAAATCAAGAGACTGTAGATTTTTCTTAATTGATTTAATATTATATCCCATAAAAATAAAAATATTGAGATACAAAAAACTAATTAAGGAAGTCTTTGAGCAAATACAGAGTACTGAAAACAAAGGAGAAAAAGCTTCTTATATCCCTGAATTAGCAAAGGTAAATTCTGAAAACTTTGGAGTTCATCTTTTAACTATAAATTCAAAACAATTTGGTATTGGCAATTTCCGTGAAAAATTTTCTATCCAAAGTATTGCAAAAGTATTCTCTCTTTCATTAGCCTATAAATTACTTGGAGAAAAACTATGGGATAGATTAGGTGTAGAACCTTCAGGTACAAGTTTCAATTCTTTAGTGCAACTAGAAAATGATAACGGAATTCCAAGAAACCCTTTTATTAACGCAGGTGCAATCGTTATTTCAGACATTCTTTTGAGTCATTTAGAGAACCCAAAAGAAGATTTATTAGATTTTATAAGAAGCCTGTCAAAAAATAAAGAAATAAACTATTCCGCTACAATTTCGGCTTCAGAAAAATCTATTGGTTATCGAAATGTCGCTTTATGCAATTTCATTAAATCATTTGGAAATATTGAAAACAAACCTGAAAACGTATTAGATTTCTATTTTGATTTATGCTCTCTTGAATCTACGTGTGAGCAACTTTCAGATCAGTTTTCATTTTTAGCTAATAATGGTAAAACAGTACATAATAATACTCAAATATTAACGAAGAGTCAATCTAAACGAATAAATGCTCTTATGCAAACATGCGGATTCTATGACGAATCTGGAGAATTTGCTTTTAAAGTAGGATTGGCTGGGAAAAGTGGTGTTGGTGGCGGTATTGTAGCAATACATCCAAACCAATATGTAATAACTGTATGGAGTCCAAAACTAAATGCAAAAGGAAATTCTTATAGAGGTATGCAGTTTTTAGAGAAATTTACTACAGCTACAGAACAATCAATATTTTAAAAACTAAACACCTATTTTATTCCCAAATAATTTATTATTTTCGAACATCTTAAAACGAATAAATGAAAGTCTGTATTGCTGAGAAACCAAGTGTTGCAAGAGAAATTGCTACGATTCTGGGAGCCAATACAAAACGTGATGGGTATTATGAAGGAAATGGCTATGCAGTTACCTATACATTCGGTCATTTATGTACTTTATTAGAGCCTAAAGACTACAAACCGCATTGGAAAAGTTGGGATTTGAACAATTTACCCATGTTGCCAGAAAAGTTCGAAACCAAAGTAACGAGTAATGACGGAATTCAAAAACAATTCAAAATCGTAAAATCTTTATTTGATAAAGCAGAAGTTGTAATCAATTGTGGGGATGCTGGTCAAGAAGGAGAATTGATTCAGCGTTGGGTCATCAATCAATGTAATTACAAAGGAAAAGTACAACGCCTTTGGATTTCTTCCTTAACCGAAGAAGCCATAAAAGACGGGTTCAACAACTTGCAACCTTCAGAAAAATATGATAATCTCTATTACGCTGGCTTTTCTAGAGCAATTGGAGATTGGTTATTAGGATTAAATGCAACACGATTATACACCGTTAAATTTGGAGGTTACAAACAAGTTTTATCGGTTGGTAGAGTGCAAACTCCTACCCTAGCAATGTTAGTAAATCGGTATAAAGAAATTGAAAATTTTAAGTCTGAACCTTATTGGGAACTACAAACTACGTACAGAAATACCCTTTTTAATTATGAAGACGGACGGTTTCTAAAACAAGAAGATGGACAAGTTTTAGCAAATAAAGTAAAAGAATCTGATTTTGAAATTGTTTCTGTTACCAAAAAGGAAGGAAAAGAATACGCACCAAAACTCTTTGATTTAACAGGATTACAAGTGTATTGTAATAACAAGTTTGGTTTTTCGGCTGATGAAACCTTAAAAATGGTTCAGAAGTTATACGAAATGAAAGTAGTTACCTATCCAAGAGTTGATACTACTTTTTTACCAAATGACATATATCCTAAAGTAGCAGGTATTTTATCAAAATTAACTAATTACAATACCCTTACGCAACCACTTTTAGGAAAGAAAATAAAGAAATCGAAACGTGTTTTTGATGATAAAAAAGTAACCGACCATCATGCTATAATTCCAACAGGAATACAAACTAATTTGCAATATAATCAACAACAAGTCTATGATATAATCACTAGACGCTTTATTGCAGTTTTTTATACAGATTCTGATGTTTCCAACACTGCAGTGATTGGAAAAGTTGCTGAAGTTCCTTTTAAAACCACAGGGAAAGAAATTATTACCAAAGGTTGGCGCGAAGTGTTTGATACTTCGGCTAAGGTCAGTGCAGGCTCTGAAAGCAATATAAAAAAAGAACTGAGTGAGCAACAAACCTTACCAGCTTTTGAAAAAGGAGAAAAAGGACCACACGAACCTTCGTTCTTAGAAAAGGAAACAAAACCACCAAGGAACTTTACAGAAGCAAGTTTATTACGTGCCATGGAAACAGCAGGCAAACAAGTGGATGATGATGAAATGCGTGAGTTGATGAAAGAAAACGGAATTGGAAGACCTTCTACGCGCGCAAGTATTATTGAAACCTTGTTCAGAAGAAAATATATTGAGCGTAAAAAAAAGTTGGTAATTCCAACTCAAACCGGAATTCAATTGATTGATTTAATTGACAATGAATTATTAAAATCCGCCGAATTAACTGGACGTTGGGAAAAACGTTTAAAAGAAATTGAACGCGGCGAGTTTAATGCGGGAACTTTTATAAACAATATGAAAAAAATGGTCGATGAATTGGTTTATGAAGTACGTTCTAACACTTCTAAAATTAGAATTTCCTCTACTTCATCTGTCACTTCGAATACAAATGAGGAATCTAGAAAAAAAGATACTGAAACAAGTTCAGCACGAAGAAAAGAGGTTGTGGGTAAAACGTGTCCAAAATGTAAAAAAGGCCACTTACTAAAAGGCTTAAAAGCTTTTGGTTGTTCAGAATACAATAAAACCTGTGATTTTATTATGCCTTTTGAGTTCTTAGGTAAAAAGATTTCAGAAAATCAATTGATTCGTTTATTAGATAAAAACTCTACAACCAATTTAAAAGGGTTTACAACAGAAACTGGCAAAGTTGAAGGTTTAGTTCGTTTTGATGAACATTTTAAATTTAAACTAGAACCTAAACAAACCGTCATTGCGAGTGAAACGAAGCAATCTCTTGATAAAAATGAGATTACTTCGTCGAAAACTCCTCGTAATGACGTTGACACTATTACTTGCCCAAAATGCAACAAAGGAACAATTTTAAAAGGAAAAACTGCGTATGGTTGTTCAGAGTACAAAACGGGTTGCAATTTTGTTTTTACGTTTGAAAATATCAAAAAAATAGCCAATGGTAAACCGTTGACTAAAGAATTGGTTTTGGATATTTTAAAAAATAATTAGTAACTTTATAAAATGAAAAAGATTACTTTATTATTTCTCTTCTCAATTTTAATTATAAGTTGTTCTAAAGAAAGTATCGAGGAAGAAATTAAAATTAACTCCCCAA
The DNA here is from genome assembly GCA_041689245.1 of Flavobacteriaceae bacterium. GTDB lineage: Bacteria > Bacteroidota > Bacteroidia > Flavobacteriales > Flavobacteriaceae > Polaribacter. Next base: position 13,683 of record JBDNGO010000116.1, read on the forward strand.
TTCTTGGGAAATGGGAACAAACTGGTTCTGGAGGCCCTCCTAATTGGAATCCAATTCTTAGCGAAGCAAGTATTGAGTTTTATGCAGATGGAACGTTTGACAGAATTCTTAGCACTGGTACTTTTAAAGGATATTACAATGTTATTACAGATGCAAACTCAAATAATATTCTTTTAATTTACTCTTCTGCTAAACGTATTGATTTTTATATATTGTCCCGTCCTGAATAAACGATACAGATTATTAGACAATAATACTTAATTAAACACTTGTAAGAACATTCTTGCAAGTGTTTTTTCTTTTATAGGTTCGCATTATTACTTTATTCTGTTGATGCATTTGGTTTGGAGTTC
>JBDNGO010000117.1:0-2254 GCA_041689245.1 Flavobacteriaceae bacterium
AGCCGAAAGGCTTGTAAATAAAGAGAAGTAGCGGATTTTGTAAATGTTAATAACTTTTTGAGTTTTTACCGTTAAGCGTGCTTATAATTTGGGTCGTTGTTCTGTAAATCTACTATTATATTAATTTCAGTTAAGAAATTTGGATTGCTTGGCTGTTTAAAATTACTCTCTGTAAACTTCCAGAGCATTAGCAACTTTTGGAAAGATGATGTTTGCTTTAAATCTAAATCGAGGTATAAATATTCGGCAATAGTTTTTATTTCTTCGGTATTTGGAAAATTTGCATCCTCTGAAATACGTTTCATTAACTGGGTTGCTTCTTTGTCTTCTTGACTTGCTCCTAAATTGGATGTAACAAACTGTTTAAATATCATTGTGAGGTATTTAGTTTACATTGCTTGACAGCTCTGCACCTGCTTTGAACCTTATTTTTTTCTTTGCTTTTATTTTTAGTGGTTCGCCTGTTCTTGGGTTTCTGCCTGTTCGTGCCTTTGTTTCTAAAATATCAAACGTTCCAAAACCAATTAAAGCAACTTTACCGCCTTTGGTTAAACTTTCTGTAAAGGCTTCTGTAAATGCTTCTAAAAACGCTTTAACCTCTGTTTAGCTACGCTGCTACTTCGTGGTGTGGTTTACCTGTTTTCTCTGCAATTGATTTTATTAGTTCTGTTTTATTCATTTTGAGTTTGGTTTTTGAAATTAGTATATATTCAATGTTTTTACCAAGAAAAATAAATGTTTTTCTCTGTATTTAATGATAATTGAAACAAATTCGCCTAGTTCAACTGCACATTTCTAGGATATAAAAAATTTAAAAAAATTAAAATTGGAACTCCATAAGCCAACAAACATAAAATAAAATCATTAAACCCTTGAAAAACATAAACATAAAATAAAAAATCTTCTATAATTACTAATCCAACAACAATTACATTTACAGACAATCTAGACATTTTCCTTGATTTTACCAAAAACCCTAAGTAGATAACTGGACTGAGTAATATGAAGGATATAAGCGTTAATATTAATCCAAATGCAATTAAATCTCCAGAAGTAATTTGGTCAAATACATGCAAATTATGAACTGTATTATTAAAATCAATAATAAAAACAACTGAACCAATGAAAGCCGTTAAAACACATATTAATAGCCATTTACCCATTATTTCTTGATTTTATTCATAAAATATTCAATATACATTTTTCTTATCTTTTAACATTATCTGCAGGAGTAGATTCCCTTGGAGTGTAATTATCATCAAGTGTTCCACTTGATTTTTTAGTTGCTTTAAAATCCATCCTATCTTTAATTTTCCCAACCTTAGTTCTAAGGTATTCACCCAAATTTTTATTTGAATATTTAGAACCCATTTCTATGTGAGTGACAATTGAACCATTATGTGGGATAGTGGCGGCAGGAATTTGGTAATTAACTGAATTTCCGTTATTATAAGTCTCACTACCACCCGCAAGTCCATCGACACCATCACCTTCAGAATACATATGAATATGTTTTGATATACCCTTGTGGGTAGCAGGGTCTTCCATTGAACCATCGTTGTATGCAGGAGTTGCATAGGTAATAATTTGCACTTTAACACCTGTTTGCTTATATATTTCGTCTGCAGCCTGAATTGAAATATTTCCGCCATGACTATATCCAACTAATGTAATTGGCTCATCAGCCCCAATTTCTCCAGAGGCCATTAGTTTATTTCTCGTCTCGACAACATGTTTAACCAATTCTTTAGCTGACTGTCTTCTATGAAAAGCCCTATTATTAGTCCAACCTGACCTTTTACCCCAACTAAAATCATCATCAGTTCGTGTATTACCACCAATTCTCTCAAATTGCTTAATCGCATTAGGATTGAACATATGTTTGGCACTAGACATTTCCGTACCATGAATTAAATAGACTTCAAGACCTTCTAACTCTAATCCGTCAATTACCCTATTCTCACTAAAAGCATATGGACTATTATGAGGATATTTTGATGCCAATGGATCCACCGCAAAAAACCTTCCCACTCGTGGGTCATGCATTCTAAACTTATAATTCACACTATTTCCCTCACCTTTTATCTCATCGTCCATTTCTTGTCCTTGAAAACCATAGCGGTAATCCGAACTACTAAACGTTCTACCGTCTAATTGCACCCCAAAAGGTGAGTAATCAGAAGAAGAAACGAGCTTGGCTAAATAACCATCAACTTCATCATCGCTATTGTCATCTAAAGGCATTTTAATGTCG
>JBDNGO010000118.1:0-42946 GCA_041689245.1 Flavobacteriaceae bacterium
ATAATAAGGAAAGGTGTTAAAAAAGAAATGCAAAAACTGAATGATATTATAAAATTAAAAGATGATATAACTGAATAAAAATCAATAACGAAAGGCTAACTTAAGATGTATATAATATATTAAAACGTGCGATTTGCAAACCGTAGCCAATTAACCCTAAAACAAACATGATAACAAAAACGAAAAGAAGTTTTATATCTTATTTAGCCATTGTACTAATTACTAGTATTTTTTGTTTCTCGGCTATAGGTCAAACTAACCTTAATAAACAGAATTGGATTCATGGCTCATACAATTGTAAAAAAAACACTGATCAACTAATACAAGTAGTACAATACAACGAAAACACTTGGATATTAAGACAAAATAAATGCATAAATTACGAAGCTCCTTTTATGTATTTATTTTTAGGTCAAGACAAAGCATTATTGATGGATACAGGAGCTACAAAGGAAGATGAATTATTTCCATTATATAAAACCGTTAATGCTATTATAGACAATTGGCAAAAACAACAACATAAAGAAATAGAATTAGTTGTTGCTCATACTCATAAACACGGAGACCATTATGCCGCAGATACTCAGTTTAAAGGACAGCCTAATATAACTTTAGTTGGTACTAAAAAAACTGACGTTATCGATTTTTTTAAGTTTACAAATTGGCCCAATAAGTATGTTGATTTTGAACTTGGGAATAGAACTTTAAAACTCATTCCTATCCCTGGACATCAGGAATCATCAATCGCTATATACGATACATCATCAAAATTATTACTAACAGGTGACACCTTTTATCCTGGTCGTCTTTATATTGATGATTGGTCTTCTTTTAAAACAAGTATTAATAGATTAGTTGAATTTTCAAAGAAACATAAGATTAAGTATATTCTTGGTAATCATATTGAAATGTCAACAACTAATGGTATTGACTATCCAATGGGATCAACCTACCATCCCGAAGAACAAAAACTACCCTTAACTGTCCAAGACTTGCAAGCACTTCAATTTTCACTCAACAATTTAGGAGATAAACCAACTAGACACATACATAAAAACTTTATAATTTATCCTAATGAATAACTGGCTACAACAATATATATAAAACATAGATAAATACTTGTCATATTATATCTATAACATAAAAATATATTAAATTTGAACATGAAAAATTACGTTTTCAAAACCTGCAACTTTTCATGCTCTAACTCGCAATAAAAACAAAATGGATAGAATATCACATGTCGAAAATGAAATTTCTGAATTAAGAAATCAATTGCAAAATCATGAACTCTATAATAATTTAAAAACTATAGATGACATTAAAACATTTATGGAAAATCACGTATTTGCAGTATGGGATTTTATGTCTCTTTTAAAAAATCTTCAAATAAATCTGACTAAAGTTGAAACACCTTGGACACCTCCAAAAAATGCGACACTTTCTAGATTTATAAATGAAATTGTTCACGGAGAAGAAAGTGATATTAATGAGTTAGGTGAACCTCAAAGTCACTTTGAAATGTATTTGGACGCAATGTATCAAGTAAACGCAAGGACTAATGAAATAACTAATTTCATAAAATTCATAGAATCGGGAAATTCAGTTGATTACTCATTGAATGAAATAAATATTGATAAAAGAGTAGCTGATTTTGTGAAGTTTTCATTTTCAATTATTGAAACAAATAAACCACACCTTGTAGCTTCTGCTTTTACATTTGGACGAGAAGATGTTATTCCAGATATGTTTATTGAAATTCTTAAAAAGTCAGATTCTGAAAACAAATCTTATAGCAAACTAACCTATTATCTACAACGCCACATTGAATTAGATGGAGACGAACACGGACCACTATCACTTAAAATGGTTTCGGAACTTTGTGACAATGACGATCAAAAATGGAATGAAACATTAATAGTAGCAAAGCAATCATTAGAGAAAAGAATTGCGCTTTGGGATGCAATTAACGATTTAATTCAAAAAGAAAAACTAACATACAAAACTGTATATAACAAATAGGGCATTCTGTGGTTTATCAAAGTTCAGAGCTATTTACAAACACAGCCAAATTGAAAATTACGAGCAAGCGAAATATTCAATTTTGAGAATTTAAGAATGAATAAATTAAAAAAAACTAATATGCAATTAAATATAACTAAAATGAAATCAATAATATGTCTTCTTCTCTTATCAATAGTTCTATTTTTTGGTTGCAACAAAAAGAAAACCAATCAAAAAGCTACTAGTACATCTAGCTACTTAGATTATTCTAATAGTGATGACCAAACCACAGGCGGTATAAAAATGATTCCGATTACGACACTAAAAGGTACATTTAACGTGTGGACAAAACGTGTAGGGAACAATCCAAAGATGAAAGTTTTATTACTCCACGGTGGACCCGGTGGCACACATGAATTTTTTGAAAACTTTGACGGCTACTTTCCCAAGGAAGAAATAGAATACATTTATTACGACCAGCTCGATAGTTATTATAGCGACAAACCCAATGATTCTACCCTTTGGACTATCGAACATTTTGTGGAGGAAGTGGAGCAAGTGCGAAAAGCATTAAACCTCAATAAAGATAATTTCTATTTGCTCGGACAATCTTGGGGTGGCATTTTAGCAATGGAGTACGCATTGAAATATCAGGATAATTTGAAAGGTTTAATTATTTCTAATATGATGGCCAGCATTCCAGCATACGAAAAATATGCTGCAGAAGTATTGGGTCCACAATTGCCTTCAGAAGTCTATAAAGAAATAAAAGCGTTTGAAGCTAACGAAGACTTTGCAAACCCAAGATATGCTGAGTTGATTCAAAAATATTATTACACAGAACACGTGTTAAGAAAACCTTTGGACGAATGGCCAGAATTCATAAACCGAGCCTTCTCTCACCTTAACCCTAACATTTATGTATATATACAAGGCTATAGCGAATTTGGCGTAACCGGAAATGCCACATTAAAAGGCTGGGACGTTTCTGATAGGCTAAAAGAAATAATAGTTCCAACACTTATGATTGGTGGCAAATACGATACTATGGATCCTCAGTATATGGAAAGGATGAGTACCCAAGTTCAAAATGGAAGAAGTCTAACTACCAACGGAAGCCATTTATCGCAATATGACGACCCAAAAACCTATTTCAATGGATTAATACATTTTATTAAAGATGTAGATAATAAATCTTTAAAATAAATGAAAAGCAGTAGCAAGATTGAACAATCTACCGATACTCACAACAAAAGTAAAAGTTAAATCGTTTGCCAACATATTTAATAGTTTGTATATACATGTACAAGTGCAGGAGTTTTTAGAAGTGCTGGCGTTTATAGGTTTATTGATTTTGGTGCAAATTGGACATTATTATTCGGTGGATTAAAAAGCGGTTCGTATCGAGGATTTGCCAGCAATAATGAATTAATTGTTGCGGGGGCATTTGGTGGTGGTGTTTTTTATTCTATTGATAATGGAGATAATTGGACTGAGATAAATAATGGCTTACTTGATTTAACAATATTTTGACCTTAATATTAATTCAGATTATATTGTAGCAGCAATAAATACAAGAGGAGTTTTTCGTTTTGCATTGTCTAATTTAAATTAATCTACTGGGGTAAATAACATTTCGAAGCAAAACAGAATAAACATATATCCTAATCCAACAACAACCTTTATCTATTTGAAGGCTCAAACAAATCATTACTAAGAAAATGTAATGGAAGAACCTGTAAATGGAATCTTAAAGGATAAATTTTATATCTACCATATCTTTACAAACGTAGCTCACGCTAAAAGAGCAGTAAAAAATGTAATTAAATTGTATACCGAAGTAAGATTACACTTATCTTTAGACTATAAAATACAGAATACGGTATATAAATTATCAGCGTAAAATTTATTTTAACCTCTCACCATATTTCAGTACTTGACATAAAAATGAAAATATTACTAACAGGTTCAACCGGATATATCGGTAAACGACTGCTTCCAGTGCTAATTGAGCTAGGGCATGAAGTAATTTGTTGTGTCAGAGATATTAAAAGATTCAATCCGCCTGAATCTTTAAGAGAAAATATTACAATACTTAAATTAGACTTGTTAAATGAAATCTCTTTAGAAAGTATTCCGAAAGATATTGATGGGGCTTATTATTTAGTGCATTCGATGTCATCATCTGGTGACTATCAATCCTTGGAAGAAACTTCTGCAATAAACTTTAGAAATGCACTTAAAAGAACCAATGTAAATCATGTTGTTTATTTAAGTGGTATTGTTAATGAAACGGAACTCTCTAAGCATTTGACCTCAAGAAAAAATGTGGAAATAGAACTGAGCAAAGGAGCTTATAATTTTACTGCATTAAGAGCCGGAATTATTATTGGGTCTGGTAGTGCTTCTTTTGAAATAATACGTGATTTAGTTGAAAAACTTCCTGTTATGGTTACACCAAAATGGCTGTATACCAGATGTCAACCCATTGGAATCTCAGATGTTATTGCTTTTCTTTCCAAATCATTATTCAATACAAAAACGTTTAATCAAAATTTTGATATAGGTGGTCCAGATATATTGTCTTATAAAAATATGCTCTTGGACTTTGGAAAAGTACGGAATTTAAAACGTAAGATTTTCGTTGTTCCTGTAATGACTCCCAAGCTTTCTTCCTACTGGCTATATTTCGTTACATCTACGTCATATAATCTCGCCACATCTTTAGTGCATAGTATGAAAATAGAAGTTATTTGTAGTGATAATCGGTTGAACACTATTCTTGGAGTAAAACCCTTACCTTATAAAGATTCTTTAAAAAGAGCTTTTAGTAAAATTGAAAGCAACGAAATTATTTCGAGCTGGAAAGATGCTTATTCTAGTAGCGGATTAAACTTTAACATATCTGAATTTATTCAAGTGCCCTCTTTTGGATGTTTCAAAGATAGCAGAACAAGACCTATTGAAAATCGTGAAGTTTGTATAGATAGAATCTGGAGTATAGGTGGAAACACTGGGTGGTATTATGGAAACTGGCTGTGGAAATTTAGAGGTTTTATAGATAAATTATTTGGAGGTGTTGGCCTTAGACGAGGTCGAACTAATCCATCTACTATTAATGTTGGAGATTCAATAGATTTTTGGCGCGTATTATATGCTAACAAAGAAGAAGGGCGTTTACTATTATTTGCTGAAATGAAACTTCCTGGAGAAGCTTGGTTAGAATTTAAGGTTGTTAAAGATAAGCTTATTCAAACTGCAACTTTCAGACCTTTAGGCTTAGCCGGTAGATTATATTGGTATGCCGTATTTCCATTTCATGGGTTTATCTTCAATGGAATGATGAAAAAAATAACTAATAATAACAAAGCCTAAACGGCATTAAAATATGTAGTTTACTATACCTTTTGCAAAATATTCAAAACACACCTCTTAAAATCTAATGTATCATTCCCAAATAAATCAATTGTAAAGCAATTTATTCTTTTTAAATTCGCAATATTCTATTCTATACAAAATGATTGACCATTCAGTTTTAACTTCATTACACATTTCTTTAAAAGGAAGCCTACTTTTTGATGATTTACACAAGTCAATCTACGCTACTGATGCTTCTGTATATCGTAAAATTCCTTTGGCTGTTGCCTTTCCAAAAGATTTACAAGATATTCAGCAACTGATTTCGTTTGCAACTGAACATCAAATTACCCTAATACCAAGAACTGCAGGAACTTCGTTAGCCGGACAATGTGTTGGAAACGGAATTATAGTCGATGTTTCTAAACATTTTACCAACATCATTTCTTTTGATGAAAAAGCAAAAACCATTACTGTAGAGCCCGGAATTATTCGAGACGAATTAAACTTGTTTTTAAAACCCTTCGGATTGTTTTTCGGCCCAAACACCTCAACTTCTAACCGTTGTATGATTGGTGGAATGGTTGGTAATAATTCTTCTGGAAGCACTTCTATTCGTTATGGAGTTACACGAGATAAAGTGCTAAGCATTGAAGCTATTTTAAGTGATCAAAGTTTAGCTACATTTTCTGAAATCACTTCACAAGAATTCAAAAACAAAACAGAAGAAGATAGTTTAGAAGGAAGCATTTACAAAGCTATTTATGCAGAATTGATTTATGATTCGGCACAAGAAGAAATTAAAAAAGAGTTTCCCAAAGAAACCATTCATAGAAGAAATACTGGCTACGCGGTTGATGAGTTTTTAAAATCGGAGTTGTTTGGCGGAACAGAACCAACCATAAACGTTGCAAAGTTATTAGCAGGTAGCGAAGGAACATTGGCGTTTTCTACTGCAATTACTTTACTATTAGATGAACTTCAACCGAAAGAAAGCATCTTAATTACCTCTCATTTCAACAGCATCAATGAAAGTTTAAAGGCTACTTTAATTACCATGAATCACACCTTATATACCTGTGAATTAATGGATAAAGTAATTTTAGATTGCACAAAAAACAATAGAGAACAAGCAAAAAACAGATTCTTTTTACAAGATAATCCAGCAGCAATTCTACTATTAGAAGTTGCTGCAAACACACTTGAAGAAGTAGAAATTTTGGCAGATAATTTAATTGCAGATTTAGAAAAAAACAACTTTGGATATCACCATCCAAAAATTTATGGAGATGATATTCAAAAAATATTTGAGCTACGAAAAGCCGGTTTAGGCTTATTGGGAAATATGATTGGCGATAAAAAAGCAGTTGCATGTATTGAAGATACGGCAGTTGCTTTAGAAGATTTACCAAATTATATTGAAGAGTTTACCAAAATCATGGATGCTTACCAACAAGAAGCTGTGTATTATGCACACGCTGGTGCTGGTGAAATTCATATACGCCCTATTTTAAATTTAAAGAAAAAAGAAGACGTTGTTTTGTTTCGAAAAATCACCACAGAAACTGCAAAACTGGTAAAGAAATACAAAGGCTCTTTTAGTGGAGAACATGGAGATGGAATTGTGCGTGCAGAATTTATTCCGTTAATGATTGGCGAAAATAATTACCAGTTATTACGAAGAATTAAAAAGACTTTTGATCCAAACAACGTTTTTAATAAAGGAAAAATTACGGATGCTTTTCCGATGGATACAAGTTTCCGTTATCAAATCGACAGAAAAGAACCGGTTATAAAAACCATTCAAGATTTTTCTGCAAGCGAAGGAATTTTAAAACTCGCAGAGAAATGTAATGGCTCTGGAGATTGTAGAAAACCTGCTTCTGCTGGCGGAACCATGTGCCCGAGTTACAGAGCTACAAAAAACGAGAAAGATACGACAAGAGCAAGAGCAAATGCCTTGCGGGAATTCTTAACCAATTCAGAAGAGTCTAATAAATTTAACCACAAAGAACTAAAGGATGTTTTCGACTTGTGTATAAGCTGTAAAGCATGTGCATCAGAATGTCCAAGCAATGTAGATGTTGCGGCTTTAAAAGCAGAATTTCTATATCAATATCAAGAAACAAATGGGTATTCTTTTAGAAGTAAGATGTTTGCCAACAACGTAAAATATAACAAACTAGGGAGCATCGCTCCTGCTCTAACAAATGTATTATTAAATACGTCATTAGCAAAAGCAATACTTGGCGTGTCTCAGAAAAGAAGCATCCCGAAGTTAGCCTCAAAAACATTTGGCAAATGGTTTGCCACTCAAAAAAAAGCTTCGCTTTCTAAAAAAGTATATATATTTAATGATGAATTCACCAACTTTTATGATGTCGAAATCGGAAAAGATGTCGTTTTTGTATTAGAAAAATTAGGCTATGAAGTTAAAATTATTCAACATTCAGAAAGCGGAAGAAGTTTTATTTCAAAAGGGTTTTTAAAAGAAGCGAAACAAGTTTGTAATGAAAATGTTGCACTTTTTAAAGACCTTATTTCAGAAGAAACTCCTTTAATAGGAATTGAACCATCAGCAATATTAACGTTTAGAGATGAATATATTCGATTGGCAGATGATAAAAAATCCGCTGAAAAAATCGCAAAAAACGCATTTACTATTGAAGAGTTTTTAAATACTGAACTTCAAAATAAAAACATAGATGTAACCGTGTTTACAAACGAATCTAAGACGCTAAAAATTCACGGACATTGTCATCAGAAAGCGTTGTCTAGCACCTCGGCAAGCTTCAATATTTTAAACATTCCTACAAATTACTCCGTTACAATAATGAATACAGGCTGTTGTGGAATGGCAGGAAGTTTTGGGTACGAAAAGGAACATTACGAATTGAGTATGCAAATTGGAGAAGATACCTTGTTTTCTAAAGTGAGAAATTGTCCTACAGACACAGAAATTGTAGCTGCAGGAACCAGCTGCAGACATCAAATTTTTGATGGTACACAGCGCATTGCAAAACATCCAATTACTATATTAAAAGAAGCACTTAAACAATAACACAATTATCAGTTAACAATGAACACTAATAATTGTTAACTGATTATTGCATTTCATTTTTGTACATTTAAGCACAAATTATTTCTATTTTGCTAAAACAAAACAAGATTACTTCAATGTTTGCCCTTATTATTGCAGGCGAAGCTGTTTTTTTATTGCCATTTATTTTAATGCGCGTTTTTAAACCAGTTATTAGAGACGCTTTTGTAATTTCTGACGCTCAAATTGGTGAAGCTCAAGCATTGTATGGAATTACTGCTGTAATTTCTTATTTCTTTGGTGGATTTATTGCTGATAAATGGGAAGCTAGAAAATTATTGTCTATCTCACTAATATTAACTGCAATTGGTGGTTTTTGGATGACGATGATTCCGTCAATTTTCACCTTAAAAATATTATATGCCTTTTGGGGAATTTCTACTATATTCTTGTTTTGGGCTGCATTAATTAAAGCAACGCGTCAATGGGGAAATTCACACACCCAAGGATTATCTTTTGGCTTATTAGATGGAGGAAGAGGTTTTTTTGCCGCAACAATTGCTTTATCGGGTGCCGCAATTTTGAGTTTCTTTTTCCCTTCAGGTTCTGTAGAAATTACTTTGGAGAATAAAGTGCAAACCTTACAGTACATTATTGGAACCATTACTGCAATTGTCTTTTTAGTCGCATTATTGGTTTGGTTTGTATTACCTAAAGAAATTTCAAAACAAAATATTGACTTGTCATTTACGCAAAAGCGGGAATCCAAAATAAAAAACAACAAAATAGATTCCCATTTTCATGGGAATGACATTAGAGATTCTAAAGAATTTGAGTTCGATTTTAAACAAGCTTTAGCGTTAATGAAACAACGAAAAGTAATCTACCATTCATTGATTATTTTTTGTGCATATTCTGCGTATAAATTAACTGGAACTTATGGAACCTACGCTCGTGATGTTTGGGGGTATTCTTTAGAAGAATCAACATATTTTGCGGTATTTATTCAATATTTAAGACCAATTTCTGCAATATCTGTTGGATGGATTGCAGATAAATTTATTCCGTCAAAATTAATTGTTCCTTGTTTTGTTATTTTAATAATTGCATCTGCTGTCTTGGGTTTTGGTTTCTTTTATGACCAACCTATATTTTTATCTTTTATTTTTTTTATTTTTATGGCATTGGGCACTTACGCTTTAAGAGGATTGTATTTTGCCATAATTGAAGAAACAAATACACCATTGCAATTAACCGGAACTTTAGTCGGAATTATATCTGTAGTTGGATTTACACCAGATATTTTTATGTCTCTATTTATAGGGTATATGCTTGGTAAGGATCCTACTATTTTAGAATATCAAAATTTATATACCCTGTTTACCATCATTCCTATTATTGGATTAATGGCTGCAATTGGTTTTAGAAAAACCATTAAAAAATAGTCTCCTTTTGAAAAATTTAAGTAAAAAAATGATTTTTATTTAATTATTTTGTAAATTAGAGACATCCCTATACATTATTTTTAAAAAATTATACTATGGGTATTAATCAAATAATTATTAAAAATGCACTTAAAATAGTCCTAGGGATTATTTTATATTTTTTTGCCATGAAGCTTCTTGGCCTTGAAAGTATTTCTGAATTACGTTTTTTGAATTTTATTTTTGTTGTTTGGGGAATCAATAATGCCATAAAATGGAACATTATAAAAAACAAAGACACCTTTTATATTTCTAATCTATTTATTGGCGTTTCAACATCTATACTTGCTGTTGGAATGCTTATTATTAGTTTAATTACATATGTGAGTCTTATAGATCCCAGTTTTATAAACGTGCTAGGAAATTCATCTCTTTGGGGGTCAAATTTAAGTCTACCTTTAATTGTCTTTGCTATTGCTATTGAAGGCATCGCTTCTTCTGTAATTTGCTCCTTTATTTTAATGCAATATTGGAAAAATTATAAAGTTGAAAATCATGTAATATAAAAAAGCTCCCAATTGAGAGCTTTTTTATATTACATGATTGTTTTTTTAAACTTAGCCGAGAAATCTGTTTATTTAGATTCCTCCTCTACTTAGACTACGATCAGTATCAGTATCCATCAAAAAGATATTTTATTTCAAACTTGCTAAACTGTTTTTTATCGTTTCAATCTTAGCCAAGGTATCTGCTTCTTTTTTACGTTCTAATTCCAATACATTTTCTGGAGCATTATTTACAAAACGCTCGTTAGATAATTTTTTTGAAATTCCGAATAAGAATCCTTCTGCTCTTTTTAATTCAGCGTTTAGTTTTTCTATCTCAGCTTCAACATCTATATCATCTACAGAAATTGGCACAAAATACTCGTTAGATTTTACTCTAAACGAAGCGCCATCTACAGTATCAGAAACATATGTAATAGTTACTGCATTGGTTATCTTTTGAATAACAACATCAAATTTATTTGTAACTTTATCATTGTTTACAACAAAAATATCAACGGTGTCTTTAAAAGAAATATTTTTATCTTTTCTGATAGTTCTTACACCAGAAATAACATCGGTAGCGAAATAAAAGTCATTAATAATGTTTGTATCAAACTCTTTTTGAACAGGATATTTTGCAATAATTAACGCCTCTTCTGGAGTTCTGTCTGCTATAAACTGCCAAATTTCTTCTGATAAAAATGGCATAAATGGATGTAGTACTTTTAAATTATTTTCTAAAACAGTGATAATAGCCTTATACGTATCAGCATCGATTGGTTGTTGATATGCTGGTTTTACAATTTCTAATAACCATGAAGAAAAATCGTCCATAATTAATTTATAAATTGCCATCAACGCATCTGATAATCGATATTTAGAAAAATGATCTTCTATTTCTGTCAATGCTTTTTGGAATTTTGCTTCGTACCAAGCCAAACCTATTTTTACTGTTTCTGGTTGAGCTAAACTCGCATCAACTTCCCAACCTTTTATCAAACGGAAAGCGTTCCAAATTTTGTTTGCAAATTGTTTTCCTTGTTGACATAAATTTTCGTCAAACATTAAATCATTTCCAGCTGCAGAGCTTAATAACAATCCAACTCGTACTCCATCAGCCCCATAATCTTCAATCAACTTTAATGCATCAGGAGAATTTCCTAACGATTTAGACATTTTTCTACGTTCTTTATCACGTACCAAACCAGTTAAATATACATTCTGAAAAGGTTTTTGGTCTTTATATTCATAACCAGCAATAATCATTCTAGCAACCCAAAAGAATAAAATATCTGGTCCTGTAACTAAATCGTTTGTTGGATAATAGTATTTAATTTCTTCATTCTCTGGATTACGGATTCCGTCAAAAACAGACATTGGCCACAACCAAGAAGAAAACCATGTATCTAGCGCATCGTTATCTTGGCGTAAATCTTCTATTTTAAGAGATTTCTCACTTTCGTTCGAAATGACAGATAGTTTCTTCTTTGCTAATTCAAATGCTTCTTCCCTACTTTCTGCAACAACAAAATCCTCTTTTCCGTCTCCATAGAAATATGCAGGAATTTGTTGTCCCCACCAAAGTTGACGAGAAATATTCCAATCACGAATGTTTTCCATCCAATGACGATAGGTGTTTTCGAATTTCTTTGGATATAAATTAATTTCAGGGTTTTCTCCTAAAACAGCTTCGATTGCTGGTTTTACCAACTCTTCCATTTTCAAAAACCATTGATCAGATAATCTAGGTTCTATTACTGCTTTGGTCCTTTCAGAAGTACCTACTTTATTTAAATGTTGTTCTGTTTTTACTAAAAATCCTTTTTCTTCTAATTCTTTGGTAATTTCTTCACGAACTACAAATCTGTCTTTTCCTTCATAATGCAATCCGAAAGAATTTAAAGAAGCATCATCATTAAAAATATCGATTACTTCTAGGCTGTGTCTATCACCTAAAACTTTATCATTTTCATCGTGTGCTGGAGTAACTTTTAAACAACCTGTTCCGAATTCAACATCAACATATTCGTCTTCAATAATCGGGATTACACGATTACATAATGGAACTATTGCTTTTTTCCCTTTTAAATGTGTAAAACGCTCATCATTTGGATTGATACAAATTGCTGTATCACCAAAAATAGTTTCTGGTCTTGTTGTAGCAATAGTTAACGTATCATTACTTCCTTCTATCTTGTATTCTAAGTAATATAAATTTCCTTGCTTTTCTATATGAATTACTTCTTCATCAGAAAGTGTAGTTTTTGCTTCTGGATCCCAATTTACCATTCTGTATCCACGATAAATTAAGCCTTTGTTATATAAATCAACAAAAACCTTAATTACAGATTCAGACATTTCTGGATCCATTGTAAATGCAGTTCTATCCCAATCACAAGAGCAACCTAACTTTTTCAATTGCTCTAAAATGATTCCACCATATTCATGTTTCCATTCCCAAGCATGAGCTAAAAATTCCTCACGAGTTAAATCGTTTTTATCAATTCCTTGTTCTTTTAGTTTTGCAACTACCTTTGCTTCAGTTGCAATTGATGCATGATCTGTTCCTGGAACCCAACATGCATTTTTGCCTTGTAAACGTGCACGACGAATTAATACATCTTGAATTGTATTGTTCAACATATGTCCCATATGCAAAACTCCCGTTACATTTGGTGGTGGAATTACAATTGTATACGGTTCTCTTTCATCTGGTGTTGAATGAAAATAGTTGTTTTTTACCCAATACTCGTACCATTTGTTTTCTACACTTCTTGCAATATATTTAGATGGAATTTCCATTTTTGTCTTAATTTTTGAAATATAATGAGCAAAAATACAATTATCTATTTTGTAGAAAAAATTAGTCGTCAATTTTTTAAAACAAATTATTAGTGTTAATTTTACATTATAAAATATTATATATGAAAGTTTTCGGATTATTTTTAGTTATTCTTTTTATTACCTTTTCTTTAAATGCACAAGAATTTAAATTTGAAGAGGAATCAATCAATTATGGGAAAATTGATAAAGGCTCAAACGGAGAAAGAGTTTTTATTTTTACGAATGTTGGTAACCAACCTTTAATTATCAAAAATATTCAATCTTCTTGTGGTTGTACAGTACCTAAAAAACCAACAGAACCAATTATGCCAGGCGAAAAAGGAGAAATTAAAGTTTCTTATGACACAAACAGAGTTGGCGGTTTTTCTAAATCTATTACGATTTTTTCGAATGCTAAAAATTCAAGAAAAGTTATTGTAATTAAAGGTTTTGTTGTAGAGAAAATGTAAGTCGTTAAATTTTCTTTACCAATCTAAATTGAAATTTCATTTCAACTCCTAATCTTTCAATCGTCATTCTTATTCTATTATTATCACCAGATTGAAACTTACTTAAGAGCTCTTTTAATGTTAACTGATGTCCATCAATTCCGTTAATACTTAAAATTACGTCTTCTTCTTGTATTCCTACTAATCCGGCAGGCGAATTTTCTAATACATGTTTTACTTTATATGAAGGTTTAAACCGATAAGTATAACTAGTGACTAAAGAAATAGTATTTGTATTTGTGGTTTGAGAATTACCACTAGAATAAGTGTCTGAGAATTTTGTTGCTTCCTTTTCTTTTACTAAAACTTTACCATTATAAACTACATCTAAACCACTCATATTGTAATCAAATCCACCTCTAAAAGATCCACTCTTTTTTAGTGTAATTTTATTGTTTTGGTAATCAACCCAAATTTTAAAACGGTTTAGAATGTTACCGCCAATACTTCCATTTCGCTCTTTAAATTGTCTTGCATAAAATGTAGATGTAGAATCTAAAAATGAAGCTGTAGGCTCTTTAATTTTAAAACTCCCAATAGAAATCTGCTTAATTCGGCTTTTATTACCATAAATAGTTCCACTAATACCTTCACCTAAAATATCTTTAAAATGTCTAATTGGTGTTTGAATTTCTTCTTTTGTGTTTTCAAATAACCAGAGAGATTCAGAACCACCAGTATCTATTAATAATTTTACGTCAGTTAATCTATTACCAATAGTATCTAGTTGAATTTTAGCATTTATATATGGTTTATTTCTATAAAATTGCAAAGGAAAAGTTTCGCATTTTCTACATTTATCATACTTATAAAACTCTGGATTATAAAAATAAACTCGTTTTGTAATATAGTTTATATGAACGATAGCATCTTTAAACAAATTATACCCAACAATACCATGAATAGTTATACCCATTTTCCCAGAAACATCGAATTTATCTTTTAAGAGAACATAAATTTCTTGATTCTTACCAACTAAATTTTTAATTTTCAAGGTATTATTTGTAGAGATCAATGCGTCCATTAAATTTCCCTTTCCTAAACCTTGTAATGATATTTTTTTTACATCATTTAATCCGATACTATCATTTTGTGATAAATTAAAAAGTATGGTTTTATTAACCCCAGTATCTAGAATAAAAGACAATTGCTTTCCGTTAACTTCCATTGGAATAATAATTAAGTTATTAATTAAGTTAAACCTCACAAATTGTTCTTTTTGGTAGGGTCCGAAAAAACTAAACTGAGATTGAGATTTCGCTGTAATCGAAAAAACAATTAAGAATAAAAAGAATAAGTTCTGTTTTTTCATCAAAAAAAAGTGCCTTATAATGAATGTTAATATAAAAATTTACGTTATTGGTTATTTCTTTTTAGAAAATAATTAACCTTTTCAATTTAAAAAAAAGAAATGAAAAACCGAACACATTATTGAAAATAAATTCAGAAATTTGTTCTAAATATTACTAATCGAAAATCAAAAATTATGCCTTTAATTTCAAAGAAAGGAAACTTAATGCCAGAATCGCCAATTCGTAAATTGGTGCCTTATGCAGAAAATGCATATAAACAAGGTAAAACAGTCTATCATTTAAACATTGGTCAACCAGATATTAAAACACCCCAAGTTGCTTTAGATGCAATTTCTGTTCACTCATTAACAACTATTGCATACACAAGATCAGAAGGTTCTGAAGCGTATAGAACAAAAATCGCCAACTATTATAGCAAACACAATATTCATGTAAAACATGATGAGATCATAGTTACAACTGGTGGTAGTGAAGCGTTACTCTTTGCTTTTGGAAGTACTATGGATGTTGGCGATGAAATCATTATTCCTGAACCTTTTTATGCTAATTACAACGGGTTTTCTATTGCATCTGGAGTAAATGTTGTTCCTGTAATTTCTAAAATTGAAGATAATTTTGCATTACCACCAATAGAAGAATTTGAAAAATTAATTTCATCAAAAACAAAAGCTATTTTAATTTGTAACCCTGGAAATCCAACAGGATATATTTACAGTAAAGAAGAAATTCAAAAATTAGCTGCTATCGTAAAAAAACACGATTTGTTTCTAATTTCTGATGAAGTATATCGTGAATTCGCTTATGATGGCATAAAACATTATTCGATTTTAGAAGAAGAAAGTTTAGCTGATAACGCCATTATTATTGATTCTGTATCAAAAAGATACAGTATGTGTGGCGCAAGAATTGGGTGTTTAGTTTCTAAAAATAAAGACGTTATCAAAACAGCTTTAAAATTTGCACAAGCACGTTTAAGTCCGCCAACATTGGCGCAAATTGCTTCAGAAGCGGCATTAGAAACACCTCAAAGTTACTTTGACGAAGTAATTGAAGAATATGTAAAAAGAAGAAATATACTAATTGAAGGTTTGCAACAAATAGACGGAATAAAAGTAGCAAAACCTAAAGGAGCATTTTATTGTATTGTAGAATTACCCGTTAAAAATGCCGATAACTTTGCTAAATGGTTGTTAGAATCTTTTGATCTTAATGGAGAAACTGTAATGGTTGCTCCTGCTGCTGGATTTTATTCAACTCCAGGTGTTGGATTAAATCAAATAAGAATTGCGTATGTTTTAAATACTGATAGTTTAAAAAAAGCAATTAACATTTTAAAAGAAGCTTTAAAAGTATATAAAGATTAGTGACCATTTTAAACAACATATCTTTAAAAGAATACAATACGTTTGGTGTAGAATGTTACGCCAAACGTTTTGTTTCTATAGAATCATTTTACCAATTACAACAGCTACTAAAAAACGAACACGATGTGTTTTTAATTAGTGGCGGAAGCAACATGTTGTTAACTAAAAACATTGACAAACTTGTTGTATTAATCAATATAAAAGGGATTTCTATTGATCAAGAAAATGAAAACGCTGTCCATTTAACTGTGAATGCAGGAGAGAATTGGCACGAATTTGTTTTGTGGTGTATTTCTCAAGATTTTGGTGGTTTAGAAAACCTTTCTTTAATTCCGGGTAATGTTGGTACTTGCCCAATACAAAATATTGGTGCTTATGGCGTAGAGGTAAAAGACACCATTACGAAAGTTGAAGCCTTAGAAATTGAAACAGGAAAACTAATTACTTTTTCAAATGCTGACTGTAATTTTGGATATCGAAATTCAATCTTCAAAAATGAAGCTAAAGGGACCTATGTTTTAACTGCTGTTAGTTTTAGATTGACAAAAAACACACATCAACTAAACACCTCTTATGGAGCTATTGAAACAGCTTTAGAAGAACAAAATATTTCAAACCCAACCATAAAAAATATTTCTGATGCCGTTATTGCGATCAGAAAATCAAAACTTCCAGATCCAAAAGAAATTGGAAATAGCGGAAGCTTCTTTAAAAACCCTGTGATTTCTACTAAACAATTTTTAGAATTACAAAAAGAATTTCCAACAATACCAAGTTATAAAATAACTAAAACTGAAACTAAAGTTCCGGCTGGCTGGTTAGTAGAACAAAGCGATTTTAAAGGCAAACGCTTTGGTGACGCTGGTGTACACAAAAAGCAAGCGTTGGTTTTGGTGAATTATGGAGATGCCTCGGGTAAAGAAATTCTTGAACTTGCAGAAAAAATACAAGAAACCGTTTTTAAGAATTTTCAAATTTCTTTAGAAATTGAAGTGAATATTATTTAAAGTTCTTTTTTAAGTAGTTTTATATGCCTTACTATTCTATCTATTTCCACTGCCAAAGTACCGTTATACACACCTCTTATTCTTCCTTTTTTATCAATTAGTATAAAGTTTTCTGTGTGAATAAAAGCATCTTCATCTTGCGTTTTCACAAAATCTTCATCCGCAAAATAACCTTGCCTAGCAATACTGTAAATTTCTTTTTTACCACCAGTAACTAAGTTCCATTTCTTAGAATTTACATTATTCTCTAAAGCATATTCTTTTAAAACGGGTACAGAATCTTTAACCGGAGTCACAGAATGTGACAATAATACAATACCTGTATCCTCTTTAAAAACCTCTTGTAGCTCACCCATGTTTTTAGCTAACCTTGGGCAGATACCTGGGCAAGAAGTAAAGAAAAAATCTGCTATATATATTTTTCCTTCATAGGTTTTGTTCGTTACAGTTTCTCCTTCTTGATTTGTAAACGTAAACGGCGGAATCGTATGAATATTTACATACTCCTCTGAAGTTTCTGAAATCCATTCAGGAGTAAATTCTGCCGAATTAAAAAACGGTAAAGTTGTTTCTTTGTTTACTTTAGGTGCTGTTTTACAAGCAAATATTGTAGTCAGAGCCAGTATTATATATATGCTATTTTTCATCATTCGTTTTTACTGAATAACACTTTTTTAATCCGATTAAACCAAATCTTTCTCCATTAACAACCGTGTAGTTGGCTCTTATATTTCCATTTGACAACCACATTTTTTGCGTTCCAGCTTCTTTTCCGTCTATATAATTAAACACGCTTACTAATTGCCCATTTGCATACCATTCTTTAATAGTACCGTGGTAAGCTCCCTGATTACTAAATGGATATTCAAATTTTTGTTGACCGTTTTCTCTCCAAGACTTATGCACGCCTACTTTGCGCCCATTTTTATAAAAACGAAGCTCCGCTAAAGAATCATTTTGAAACAGCTTTCGCTCTTCTCCTTCTTTTTTTCCGTTTACATAATTTGCAGTATTCTTCGTTTGATTTACCTCATTAAAGGATTTTAAAACCCCATTAAATGGAGTGTTATTATAATACAACACACCATTGTTTAGTTGTAAACTTTTATGCTCTTCAAACAACACCAAGTGTGCTTTCTTACTCTCTTTACAAGAAATAAGACAACATAGAATCGTTATATATATAAACTGCTTCAAATTTATTGCGTAATGTTTCCTGGAGTTCCAAAATAACCATTCCCGTTTATATATGGATCTTCATTTGGAGTTACGTGGTAATGATAAATTCCATTCGGAAAATCTACCGTAACACTGGTATGACCATGATACGCATCCAAATCTGAGTTTGTAATTGTTTGTCTGTTTTCAACAGGTCCGTACACAGGAAAACCATCCGCTAATACTCCTAAAAAGGCACTATTCCCTAATAAACCAGTCAAATATATTGGCTCTATATGATAATGATATTGTCCAGAGTTCTGTGGATGTCCCAAAAACTGATCAAAAGAGTTAATCTCATTTGTCAACGCCAGATTGTTTGGCCCAGCATATTGATTGTAAAAAACAACGCCATTTACTGAGATACCAATAGGACCTAAAGAAGTTGCTCGTTTAGTACTTGCTTCTGATGGATTCAAAGGAACAGAAATAGATATATTTTGAGAACTAATTCTATTTGGATTCAAGTGAAAACTAGTATTTGGTCCGTTATACGCTTCATATAACGCATTGTTTGTTTGCCAATACGGACTTTTATGATCTGGAAGATTCTGAGTCGTAAACGTAACCATATTTCCATTTATCGCCACGGCTAAACCCGTTCCGTTAAACTTAGACAAAATTGGTGTAATGTCATAACTTGTTGCTGTAGGACTATCTGTTTCATCTTCTGATGATGAACTACATGCTACCCAGCTTAATGAAGTAATAATTATTAACGATAAAACTTTTAGTATACTCTTATTTTTCATGATTATCCTTTTTAGGTTCTACACCTTTAGATTCGTTTTTAATAAAAAACTTGCGGTAAGTATTAATTATTTCTTCTGGGCGGACGATTTCCTGATACTCTTCTCATCACTTTCTGAATAACGCTATCGAATTTTTGCTTCTGATTTCCTTTACAGATGCTTCTTAAGCCTTTAAAATACCTGTAGGTTATTATTTCTTTTTTTGCTTCAAGACCTCCAATTAAATTAGCAATAGAATCACTATTAACTGAGCTGTTTTTAAAATTAAATAATTGATCTTTTAATGGTTTCATTCCATCCATAACCATTTTCATTTCCTCACGATGAGAAAACCTCAATTCTTCAAATTTATTGAGTTGCTCATCAGAAAAATTTAATTCATTTAGTAGAAAACTATCTGGAGATTTAGGTTTTAAATGTGGTTTATCCAACAACATAAAAATCAAAATAGCATTTGCCAGCACTAATAATATAAGTAAAACATAAAGTAATTTTGGTTTCATATGATTTAATTTAGGAAGGTATTAGTAGAAGACAAACTATATTCTTTTGCAAAATTATCCATCGTATTTGAATTGTTCTCCTTAAAAACATAAAATAAGGATATTGCATTGATTAACAACACCAAAGCAATGGCTTCAAATTGCAAGCTCGGAGTAAACCATTGTTTTACAACAATACTCTTCTCTTCTTTTAAAAACATTTTATTTAGAACTCTTTGTTTAAAAAATGGAGAGACAGTTGTTTTCTCAATGGAACTCAACACCTCAAAAGTGTTTTCTATTTGCTCAGATATGATTTTATTTTTCATCAGGTATAGTATTAGATGCTCTAAAACTCAAAAACTTGCGTTTGCGCGTTATTTTGTATAATAATTTTTTAATTTCTCTTGTAAATTCTTTTTTGCTCGATGCATTAACGATTCTACAGAAGACAAACTTTTGTTTACAATTCCTGTAATTTCTTGGTAACTTTTTCCATCCACTTTATGTAATGTAAACACGATTCGCTGCTGTTCTGGTAATTGCTGAATTGCAGAAAATAAAATGGCTCCTTTTTCTTTATTTTCCATCAAAAACCCTGGATGATTAAAGTCTGAGAAGTACACAGTTTTATCAATCGGAATCTCATTCCCTAATATCGCACTAAAAAAAGAAAACCTCTTTTTAGTGTTTTTTTTTCGTAAAAACTCTAACGATTTATTGGTTGCCACTCTATAAATCCACGTAGATAATTTTGACTCTCCTTTAAATTTACCAATAGATTTAAATACCTCTAAAAACACTTCTTGCGCTACATCTTCTGCATCTTCTTTACTCGCTACAAAAGACAAGCAGGTATGAAATACTTTTTGTTCATACTCACCTAACAAGATCGTAAAAGCTTTTTGACTTCCTCTTTTCAGGTCGTTAATAAAATCTAATTCGTTCAAAGGGCTGGTTAATTTCTAACGAAAGTAATTAAAAACCAGAAAAAACAATCAATACTTTAACCTAATTTCATTGTCCCTTTTTTCAAATATTGAGTATCTTTGTACTCACAAAATCACTTTTATAATGAAACTTTTTTTATTAACTATAGGTTTATTAGGATTGGCTTTTGCCGGAATTGCAATAAAAATTTGGGCAAAAAAAGACGGAAAATTTGCGGGTACTTGTGCTAGCCAAAACCCTATGCTTAATGAAACAGGAGAGTCTTGTGGGTTTTGTGGAAAAACACCTGAGCAATTTAAAAATTGCACTGAACCTCAACATAACTAATTAATTTTTGCAATATGATTCTTACAGTTATTTTCTACATTCTCGTAGTAACAACTGCCATTCAAATTAGTTATTTTCTGTGTTTTTCTTCAATTCTGTTTTTAAAAGAAAAGAAAGTGTCTACTGAACAAATTCCTATTTCTATTATTGTTTGTGCTAAAAATGAAGCGGAAAATTTACAAGAGTTTTTACCAAGCATTATCAATCAAAAATATTCAAATTTCGAACTTGTTTTAATTAACGATGCTTCTTCTGATGATACTTTAGAAGTCATGAAATCTTTTAAAGAACAACACGCAAACATTAAAATTGTAAACGTAAAAAATAACGAAGCTTTTTGGGGAAATAAAAAATACGCACTAACACTCGGAATTAAAGTTGCGACAAACGAACATTTATTGTTTACTGATGCAGATTGTAAACCAGTTTCTAAGCTCTGGATTCAAACAATAGCTCAGAAATTTTCTAATAAAAAAACAATTGTGTTAGGTTACGGAAAATATAAAACTCTTAACACTTTCGTGAATATATTAGTCCGATTTGAAACTTTAATTACTGCCATCCAATATTTTAGTTACGCCAAATTAGGTTCTCCTTATATGGGTGTTGGAAGAAATTTAGGGTATACAAAAAAAGAGTTCTTTAAAACTAACGGATTTATCAGTCATATTCAAGTTAGATCTGGCGACGATGATTTGTTTATTCAAGAAGCCGCAACAACAACAAATACAGAAATTTGTTTACAGGCTAAAAGCTTTACAACTTCAAATCCGCCAGTAACATTAAAAGAATGGTATCGTCAAAAAAGAAGGCATATTTCAACTTCTTCTTATTATAAATTTAAACATAAGTTTTTTTTAGGATTGTATTTTATCAGTAAGTTTCTATTTTATGTTACAGGATTTATTCTTTTCTTTTTAATGAGTTGGAAACTCATTACTCCAATCGTTGCGTTTTATTTTATTGGCTTATATTTCATTTTTGGTTTATCAGCAAAACGTTTAAAAGAAAAAAATCTAATTTTAATCCTTCCTTTTTTAGAAATTTTTCTGCTTCTGTTTCAATTTACTATCTTTATCTCCAATACTTTTTCAAAACCTACACATTGGAAATAAAAGACGACGAATTACTACAAACTATACAAAAAGCAAAAGACGGTAATCAGCTTGCTTTTAATATACTTCTGGATAATTTCTGGAATAGTGTGCATAATTTTCAATTAAAAAGGCATCAAAATGAAAATGATGCAGAAGATATTACCATTCAAACTTTTTCTAGAGCTTTTGATAAAATTGACACTTTTGATGAAAAACATCAATTTAAAACGTGGTTAATTACCATTTCAAAAAACATTCATATTGATACATTACGCAAAAAGAAATCTTCAATTTTAGCGGAATCATATAAAGAAGAAAGTTCTGAAATTTATGAAGTTGCTGATGACAATCCAACGCCAGAAGACAAGATCATTACAGAGCAAAATTTAGCCAAATTACTAAAAGACATCAAGCAGTTAAAACCAAAATATCAAGAAGTAATTAACTTACGTTATTTTCAAGAATTAAGTTATAAAGAAATCTCAGAACAAATTGGAGAACCTATGAATAACGTAAAAGTAAAAATTTTAAGAGCTCGAAAGTTATTGGCTGAGATTATTAAAAAATCTTAATATGAAAAAAATATTTCTAAATTCACTTGGTCCAGGTTTATTATTTGCGGGAGCAGCAATTGGTGTTTCGCATTTGGTACAATCTACCAAAGCTGGAGCAGATTTTGGTTTTGGTTTATTATGGGCATTGCTTTTGGTGCATTTATTTAAATATCCATTTTTTCAATTCGGACCACGTTACGCTGCAGCTACTGGAGAAACCTTACTTGATGGTTACAAAAAACTAGGAAAACCTGTTTTAGTCGCTTATTACATTATCAATTTTGCAACCATGTTTACCATTCAAGCTGCAGTTACAATTGTTACTGCTGGTATTGCTTCTCAGTTATTTGGTTTTACAAACGATTTGGTTTTATGGTCAGTTATTATTATTATTATTAGCGTCTTAATCCTAATTATTGGAAAATATAAATTGCTAGATAATTTGATGAAATACATCATTATCTTATTAACTATAAGTACACTAATTGCGGTTTTAGTTGCATTATTTAACACCAAAGAAACATTCGATTTTGTTCAAATTTTTCCAACAGGAACCATAGAAATTACTTTCTTAATTGCTTTTTTAGGTTGGATGCCAGCTCCATTAGATGTTTCTGTTTGGCACTCTATATGGACGTTAGAAAAAGACAAAACCACCCATATAAAGACAAAACCAAATCAAGCTATTTTCGATTTTAATATTGGTTATTTAGGCACACTCTTTCTTGGTGTTTGTTTTGTAATGTTAGGTGCTTTGGTAATGTTTAATTCTGGAGAAACTTTTTCGAATAGTGGCGGAGTTTTTGCATCGCAATTGATCAATTTATATACTAAAAACCTTGGAGAATACTCATATATTTTAATCGCTGTTGCTGCGTTTACAACTATGTTTAGTACAACAATTACAACCTTAGATGCATCGCCAAGAGCAATGACAAAAACCACCGAATTACTTTTTGACAAAAAAACAAAATTCAATTATTGGTTTTGGATTCTGTTTTTAGCTTTTGGCACGTTTATCATCTTACATTTCTTTATGAGTAATATGGGTTTATTGGTTAAGATTGCAACGATTTTATCATTTTTAACAGCACCTTTTTATGCGATTCTTAATTACATTTTAATCACAGGAAAACATACTCCAAAAGAACATCAACCAACAATCTATTTAAAAATTCTGAGTTGGTTTGGGATTGCTTTTTTAATAGGTTTTAGTGTTTTGTTTTTATTCAATTTATAAAAATTTTAATTATTTTAGGAAGTTTTGTAGTTGAAGTATTATTTGAAGTATTGATTTCTATTAAAAAACCAATTCACAAAGAATAATTTTTCATCTTTCTTACTATACAAAAAAGTTATAATTGGTTGTTTAAAAAAATATTCTTGTAACTTTGCAAATCAATTTTTATGTAGCATGATAAACGAGTCAGCAATTATTCCAGAAAAAGTAAAAAAACCCAAATGGTTGCGTGTAAAGTTACCCGTTGGTGAAAAATACACTAAGCTTAGAGGATTAGTAGACAAGTACAACCTAAATACAATTTGTGCAAGTGCTGGTTGTCCTAATATGGGAGAATGTTGGGGAGAAGGAACTGCTACATTTATGATCCTTGGAAATACATGTACACGTTCTTGTGGTTTTTGTGGAGTAAAAACAGGAAGACCAGATACAGTTGAATGGGATGAGCCTGAAAAAGTTGCACGCTCTATTAAATTGATGGGTATTAAACATGCGGTTATAACATCTGTAGATAGAGACGATTTAAAAGATGGTGGCTCAATTATTTGGGCAGAAACAGTAAATGCTATTAGAAGAGCAAACCCTACGACCACTTTAGAAACATTAATTCCAGATTTTCAAGGAAACGAAAAACAAATTGATCGAGTTATAAAAGTTGCGCCAGAA
This sequence comes from Flavobacteriaceae bacterium, assembly GCA_041689245.1. Lineage (GTDB taxonomy): Bacteria > Bacteroidota > Bacteroidia > Flavobacteriales > Flavobacteriaceae > Polaribacter. The sequence goes on from JBDNGO010000118.1 coordinate 24,677, forward strand.
GTAGTTTCTCACAATGTAGAAACTGTAAGAAGGTTAACTAGAGAAGTTCGAATTCAAGCAAAATACGATAGAAGTTTAGGTGTTTTAAAATACTTAAAAGATAACGGAATGCGTACCAAATCTGGTATCATGTTAGGGTTAGGAGAAAAAGAAGAAGAAGTAATTCAGACCCTAAAAGATTTACGTGGAGTTGGAGTAGATGTTGTGACCATTGGCCAGTATTTACAACCCACAAAAAAACACTTACCTCTTCATGAGTATATCACTCCTGATCAGTTTAAAAAATATGAAACGTTGGGTTTAGAAATGGGCTTTATGTATGTAGAAAGTGGTCCATTAGTGCGTTCTTCTTACAAAGCTCATAAGCACGCAAGCTAAATTTTTAATAAAAGATATTAATAAACTCACAAAGTCTATCCATAAGCTTTTTTATTTCTATAATAAACACCAATTTTTATTGAAGTGTTCTCAATAAAAATTACAATACTTTTAAATATTTCTCAGTTATCTTCATTCAAAAGTTAATAAAATGTAAAAATCACATTTATTTAACTTTTTGTTAAAGAAAAATATATTTTTGGCACAGGATTTGCAAAATAGAAAGATGAAAACAAAGGTGAGAGACTTGTTTTCATTGTGTAAATTATTTGAATTAGTTGATTAAAAAAACCACTTCGTTTGAAGTGGTTTTTTAGTTTGTTATTTATTTTAATTAAATAGCACTAATAATATCGTGCTTTGTAATAATACTGTATTTTCCGTTTTCTAAATCTACTAACACAGCTTGATTTTCTTTTGTTATCAATTTAGAAACTTCAACGATTGATGCAGACATTTTTACTACAGGATATTTAGCTCCCATAACTTCTTTTATTGGCTTGTCTGCAATATTTGTATCTTGCAAATAACTTCTTAATAAATCTGTTTCGTCTAAAGAACCCACAAATCCACTTATATCTTCAACCGGAATTTGAGAAATTTTATATTCTTTCATTCTTTCAATGGCATGTGAAACCAATTCTTCTGTTTTTACAGAAACCAATGGTTCATCTGCGTGATTTTTAATTAAATCTGCAGCAGTTGTAATTTTTTCTTCTAAAAAACCACGTTCACGCATCCATTCATCATTAAACATTTTTCCAACATATCTACTTCCATGATCGTGAAACAACACAACCACAACATCCTCTTTTGTAAAATGCTCTTTTAACTGCAACAATCCTTTTATAGCAGAACCAGCAGAATTACCAACAAAAATTCCTTCTTCTTTGGCTATTTTACGTGTATAAACAGCAGCATCTTTATCGGTTACTTTTGTAAAACCATCAATAATAGAGAAGTCAACATTTTTTGGTAAAATATCTTCTCCTATTCCTTCTGTGATGTATGGATAAATTTCATTTTCATCAAAAATACCAGTTTCATGATATTTTTTAAATACAGAACCATAGGTATCAATTCCCCAAATTTTAATATTCGGATTTTGTTCTTTTAAATATTTTCCAACTCCAGAAATGGTTCCACCAGTTCCAACTCCAACTACAAAATGAGTAATTTTGCCATCAGTTTGTTCCCAGATTTCTGGCCCAGTTTGTTCATAATGTGCTATTGAGTTACTTGGATTGTCATATTGATTTACATACCAAGAATTTGGAGTTTCTGCCCCTAATCGTTTAGAAACTGAATAATAAGAACGAGGATCTGTAGGTTCAACGTTTGTTGGACATACAATTACTTCTGCTCCAACAGCTCGTAAAATGTCCATTTTTTCTTTAGATTGTTTATCAGAAATAACAAAAATACATTTGTAGCCTTTTACAATTGCTGCTAATGCCAATCCCATTCCTGTGTTCCCAGAAGTTCCTTCAATGATGGTTCCACCTGGTTTTAATCTTCCATCTGCTTCTGCATCTTCAATCATTTTTAACGCCATTCTGTCTTTTACAGAGTTTCCTGGGTTAAACGTTTCTACTTTCGCCAACACCAATGCGTCAACTTCTTTTGTAACGGAATTTAATTGCACTAAAGGTGTGTTACCAATAGTTTCTAATATGTTTTTTGCGTATTTCATCTACTTAAATTATTATGCAAAGAAACAAAATATTTAAGAGAGTTAATTGCCTAATAGATTCCTTTTTTCAAAGGATTATGCATTACTCAAATTGAATAGATTTTGACGGATTGATTTTTGTGATGATGTAAGAAGGAATTATTAGCATTAAAAAACACAGAATTAAAGTTCCCACATTTAAAGCTAAAATTGCAAAAATATTAATATCAATAGGAACTTTAGAAACGTAATAGGTTGTTGGATCTAATGTGATAAAACCAAATTGTTGTTGTAAAACTAATAGGGTAATTCCAATTAAATTTCCCCAAAGTAATCCCTTTAAAATTAAATAACTGGCATTGTATAAAAAGATTTTACGAACGCTCCAATTATCACTTCCAAGTGCTTTTAGAATTCCGACCATTTGTACGCGTTCTAATATAAGAACCAATAAAGCTGTGATCATATTTATACTGGCAACTAAAATCATAATTCCGATAATAAACCACACATTATTATCAAACAATTCAATCCATTCAAAAATAAATTGATAATTATCTTCTATCGTATTACTATTTAAAGTTGATCCAATTGCCGCGTATACTTCATCTCCTTTATGCTTAATAGCATCAAAATTATCAATCAATACTTCAAAACCACCTATTTGAGTTTCATTCCATTTATTTAAACGCTGAATTTCTCTAATATCGCCAATCATCATGTTTTTATCAAACTGATTAAAGCCTGTGTCATAAATTCCAACAATCACTAATTTGTATCTGCTAGGTAATTTATTTTTGGTCGATTTTAAGAAAAAAACATTAATTGTATCATTCAGTTTTAAATTCAATCTATCTACCAACGTTTTAGAAATCAATACATCTCTATTTCTCTGCTGATTAAAATTTGGCAGCTTTCCTTTCACCAAATATTCCGTAAAAAAAGACCAATCGTAATCTGTAGAAACTCCTTTAAAAATAATGCCTTCAAAATCGGTCTCAGTCCTTATTAAACCTGCTTTATTGGCAAAAATTTGTACTTTTTTTATGCCTTTAATATTTTTAAATTTAGGATAAAAATCTTGGTTTTTATCAATAGGAGTTATAGAAACTTCAGAGTTGTTGTCATCATAATTTGTAATTTGAATATGTCCTTTAAAACCAGAAATTTTATCTCTAATTTTATGTTGCATTCCGCTTCCGGTTGCAATGGAAATCATCATAATAATAATGCCTAATGCAATTGCAGTGATTGCAATTTTTATTATTGGAGATGAAATGCTATTTTTATACTCTTTACCAGCAATAATACGTTTAGCAATAAATAACTCGTAATTCAATTTTATGATTCCATTAGTTCGTCTCAAAAGTACATATTTAATCTTATTCTTATGCATTAGTTTTAGTTTGACTACTTGTGCTCAAACTTCTACGGAAATTAAAGTTGGCGCTGAACAAACAGAACTCTATTTAAATTTATTAAAAGGGAAGAATATTGCTCTTGTAGCAAACCAAACATCTGCTATAGAAAAAAGAGGAAAAAGAAAAGAGAAAAGATTTACTCATCTAGTAGATAGTTTGCTTTCTTTAAAGATTAAGGTGAAAAAAGTTTTTGCTCCTGAACATGGTTTTAGAGGAAAAGCAGATGCAGGAGAGATTATAAAAGACGGATTTGACAACAAAACCGGTTTACCAATTTTTTCTTTATACGGGAAAAACAAAAAACCTTCTGCAGACCAATTAGAAGGAATTGATGTAATTGTCTTTGACATTCAAGATGTTGGGGCACGTTTTTATACCTACATTTCTTCTTTACATTATGTGATGGAAGCAGCAGCAGAAAATAAAATCCCTGTAATCATTTTAGACAGGCCAAATCCGAATGGATATTATATTGATGGACCCATTTTAGAAAAGGAACACAAAAGTTTTGTTGGTATGCATCCTGTTCCTGTTGTTTACGGAATGACAATTGGTGAATACGGACAAATGATAAACGGAGAAAAATGGTTAGAAAATGGTGTCAAATGTGATTTAACTGTAATTCCGTTAAAAAATTATTTGCATAATTCAACTTATCGTTTACCTATAAAACCTTCGCCAAATTTACCAAATGACAAAGCAATAAATTTATATCCAAGTTTGTGTTTTTTTGAAGGAACAACAATTTCTGCAGGAAGAGGAACAGAAATGCAATTCCAAATTTATGGTGCACCTTTTTTAAATAAAGAGGGATTTTCATTCACACCAAAATCAAATGAAGGCGCAAAATATCCGAAGTTTAAAAATCAAATCTGTTATGGCGAAAACTTAATAGAAACTAAAAACTTACATCAGTTAAATTTATCTTGGTTGATAAAAGCTTACAAACAAAACACATCAGAAAATTTTTTCAATGCTTTTTTTACTAAACTAGCAGGAACAGAAAAATTACAGAAACAAATTGAAAATAATGTTTCAGAAAAAGAAATTAAAAAATCTTGGCAAAAAGATATAAATGCGTTTAAAAAAATTAGAAAAAGATATTTGATCTATAAATAGGTATCATTCCATATTTATAGGCTTACGATATCCTTGAAACGGTTGTTTTAATAAGGCTACCATTAGTATTGTTCGCTTCATTTAGAAGCTATCAATATCTTATTTTGTCATTCCTGCGCAGGCAGGAATGACAACTGAAAATATACTACTCCATGTTTGTAGGCTTGCGATATCCTTGAAAAGGTTGTTTTAATAATTCTTTTAAAGATGAATTTGTTTTTTCATTCGGAAAAGTATCTACTCCGTACACAATTTTTTCGCGCTCTAAATACAAATAGGTTCCGAAAATTCTATCCCAAATAGAAAATATATTTCCGTAATTAGAATCTGTATAGGGCAACATATGATGATGATGTATTTTATGCATATCCGGAGAAATGATAAAATAACTCAACATTTTATCAACACTTTTGTTCATCTTTAAATTTGCGTGTGTAAACTGTGTAAAAATTAACGACATCGATTGGTAAATCATTACAATTGCAATTGGTGCTCCAACCACAAAAACGCCAAATAAGGTAAATGCAAAACGAATCATACTTTCTAATGGATGATGTCTGTTGGCGGTTGTTGTATCTACTTTATGATCTGTATGATGCACCAAATGAATCATCCACAAAGGTTTCACTTTATGCTCTACAAAATGTGCTAAATACGCTCCAAAAAAATCTAACAATACCACACCTAAAACAACATATAACCACAATGGCATTTCTGGCAACCAATTAATAATTCCGAATTTATTGGTTTGAACCCAATCAGCAGATTTCAACAATAAAAAAGCTAGTGAAAAATTAATTACAATCGTTGTAGCTGTGAAAAATAAATTAGGAAATGCGTGTTTCCATTTTTTATAATTGAATGTAAACAAAGGTAAAGCACCCTCTAGAATCCAGAAAAAAGTAATTCCACCAACAAGGATCAAACTTCTATGTAAAGACGGAATGGTTTCGAAATAATTTATGATTGTTTCCAAAGAAATATATTTTTTCTAAAAATAAGAAAATTAAATAACTCTTTTACTTCTTAAAATTGATATCAAATTTCGTTCAATTTTTCATTAACTTTATTAAACATTTTGTATGTTTACTAAAATACATAATAAAGGATCCCTAACTATACCTGAAATAGCAAGAACTAGAGCTATAGATTATTAAAAAATAAGTAACAATATAAACTTTAAGAAGTAATGAACGCGTTGGTAGAAAGAGCTTTGAAATTTGAAGAAACAAGTTTAAAGGCATTAACAACAAATGAGAGAATAATCATTTCAAGAGAAGCAAAAGAATTAATATTAGGTTTAAATGAAATCTACAAAGAAAAAAAAGATTCAAAAATTATGGATCTTATGAAAAAATTAACATTGATAAAACAAAAAGTTGAAAAGCGTTTAAAAGGGAAACCTACAAGCTCTTAAAAACAACAACTTAATTCCTTCTAACTTTTTTGTTAGAATGCATTGGTAACCTTTTTTTTAATTCCTCAACAATATTGTATGCAGCAGGACAAATCGCTGTGTTATCTAATGTTAATTCTGTAATTTGAATAAACTTTGTCCGATTTGTATGCGGATATTCTGAGCAAGCTTTTGGTCTTACATCATAAATAAAACACGAATTATCGTTTTCATTAAAAAAAGTACATGGAACAGATTTTAATACCATAAAATCATCATCATCTCTTTCTAAATATTTAGTTTTAAACTCAACAACTTTCAGACGTAAATGTTTAGAAATACGCTCAACATCTTTTTCTGTAAAAATAGGACTCGTAGTTTTACAACAATTTCCACAGGCTAAACAATCCGTTTTTTTAAATTCAGCATCATGTAATTCTTGCATGACAACATCTAAATTTTTAGGTGTTCTTCTTTTTAAGTTCGTGAAATATTTTTTACTCTCTTTTTTTGCTTCTTCTGCCAATTTTGGCAATTCGGCTAAACGTTTATCCATGTTTTTCATACAATTGCAAAAATAAGATTATTAACAAGAAGAATCATTTTAATTTTCATCTTTAAAATTTGAAAGAAAAAATGAAATAAAATATGTAATTTTGCACTTCAATTTTAAGAAATCAATGAGTATTCAAAATCGTATAGAAACTGCTGTAAAAAAAGGATTTTTAACTTTATATGATGCCGAAATTCCTTCTATAGAATTTCAAGCAACACGTAAAGAATTTGAAGGAGATATTACTGTGGTTGTTTTTCCTATGCTACGTTACAAAAAAGGAAATCCGGTTCAGATTGGGAACGATTTAGGAAATTATATTGCAGAAAATGTACAAGAAGTTACTCGTTTTAATGTGGTAAAAGGCTTTTTAAACCTAGTGATTAGTGATACTATCTATTTAGATTCTTTCAATAAAATATTTACAAATAACACTTACGGTTTTGTAAAACCATCAAATAATAATGATGCTGTTTTGGTTGAATATTCTTCACCAAATACAAATAAACCATTACATTTAGGTCATGTTCGTAATAATTTATTAGGATATGCTGTTTCAGAAATTTTGAAAGCCTCTGGAAAAAAAGTGTATAAAACTCAAATTATAAACGATAGAGGAATTCATATTTGTAAGTCGATGTTGGCTTGGCAAAAATTCGCTCCCAATGGGAGAGATGGGCAAAAAGAAACTCCACTAACAACCTATAATCAAGACTTAAGAAAAGGCGATAAATTAGTTGGAAATTATTATGTAAAATTCGACCAAGAATACAAAAAAGAAATTACTGACTTAGTTGCTTCAGGAGTAACAGAAGAAGCTGCTAAAAAACAAGCACCTCTATTGTTAGAAGCGCAAGAAATGCTAAAACAATGGGAAGCTGGAGATATCGAAGTTGTTGCTCTCTGGAAAGAAATGAATGCTTGGGTGTATGCAGGTTTTGAAACTACTTATAAAAATTTAGGTGTTGATTTTGATTCTTATTATTACGAAAGCAATACTTATTTATTAGGAAAAGACAATATTGAAGAAGGATTAAAAAATAACATTTTCTTTAAAAAAGATGATGGTTCTGTTTGGATAGATTTAACCGAAGATGGCTTGGATGAAAAAATTGTTTTACGTTCTGACGGAACATCAGTTTATATGACACAAGATATCGGGACAGCAGTGCAACGCTCTAAAGATTATCCTGATGTAAACGGAATGGTTTATACGGTTGGTAACGAGCAAGAATATCATTTTAAAGTGTTGTTTTTAATCTTACAGAAATTAGGGTATTCTTGGGCAGATCAATTGTATCATTTAAGTTATGGAATGGTAGATTTACCTTCAGGTAAAATGAAATCTAGAGAAGGAACCGTTGTTGATGCGGATGAATTAATGGCAGAAATGACTTATACTGCAAGGACTTTATCTCAAGAATTAGGAAAACTTGATGGCTATTCTGAAGATGAAAAAGAATCTTTATATAAAACCATTGGTTTAGGAGCTCTAAAATATTATATCTTAAAAGTAGATCCTAAAAAACGGATTTTATTTGACCCAAAAGAGTCTGTAGATTTTCAAGGAAATACTGGACCATTTATTCAGTATACATATGCAAGAATTCAGTCAATTTTAAGAAAAGCTAACTTTGATTTCAATGTCACATTGAGCACCGTCGAAATGTCTTTGCATCCAAAAGAAAAAGAATTAATAAAGATTATTGAAAATTATCCTGAAATCATTCAGCAAGCAGCAGTAAGTTATTCGCCTGCATTAATTGCAAATTATACATATGATTTAGTAAAAGAATTCAATTCATTTTATCAAAATGTATCAATATTAGGAGAAGAAAATCAAGATAAGAAAGTATTACGTGTACAATTGTCTAAAAAAGTGAGCGATATTATTAAATCAGCTTTTACTTTATTAGGAATTAATGTGCCAGAAAGAATGTAGTTGTCAATTTTGACAATTAACAATGATGCAATTTTATACAAAATGCTTAAATTTGTGTCTTCACTAAAAAAAACTATTGAAAATTTCAATTTTCAAGATTAAATAAAAAAATAAAATACAATGAAATACGACATACTAATTATTGGAAGTGGACCCGGAGGATACGTTACAGCTATTAGAGCATCTCAATTAGGCTTTAAAGTTGCAGTAGTTGAAAAAGAGAATTTAGGTGGAATTTGTTTAAATTGGGGTTGTATTCCTACAAAAGCGTTGTTAAAATCAGCTCAAGTGTATGATTACTTAAAACATGTAGATGACTACGGTTTAAAAGCAGAAGCAATTGACAAAGATTTTGAAGCAGTAATTAAAAGAAGTCGTGGTGTTGCAGAAGGAATGAGCAATGGTGTTGCTTTTTTAATGAAGAAAAACAAAATCGATATTATTGATGGTTTTGGAAAAATAAAACCAGGAAAAAAAGTAGATGTTACCGCTGAAGATGGCAAAGTAACAGAATATAGTGCAGATCATATTATCATTGCAACTGGAGCACGCTCTAGAGTATTACCAAACTTACCACAAGATGGTAAAAAAGTAATTGGTTATAGAGAAGCAATGAGCTTGCCAACACAACCAAAATCTATGATTATTGTGGGTTCAGGAGCAATTGGAGTTGAGTTCGCTCATTTCTATAATTCTATGGGAACTGATGTTACTCTTGTAGAATTTATGCCAAATGTAGTTCCTTTAGAAGACAAAGACGTGTCAAAACAATTTGAGCGTTCTATTAAAAAAGCGGGAATTAAAGTAATGACAAATTCTTCTGTAGAATCTGTTGATACTTCTGGTGATGGTGTTAAAGCAACTGTAAAAACAAGTAAAGGAGAAGAAATTTTAGAAGCGGATATCCTTTTATCTGCAGTTGGAATTAAAACAAATATTGAAAACATCGGTTTAGAAGATGTTGGAATTGTAACGGATAGAGATAAAATTTTAGTAAACGATTGGTATCAAACAAATTTGCCAGGTTATTATGCTATTGGTGATGTGGTTCCTGGACCAGCATTAGCACACGTTGCTTCTGCTGAAGGAATTACTTGTGTTGAGAAAATTGCAGGTTTACATACTGAAGCTATTGACTATGGAAACATTCCTGGTTGTACATATGCAACTCCAGAAATTGCTTCTGTTGGTATGACGGAAGAGCAAGCTAAAGAAGCTGGCTACGAATTAAAAATTGGTAAATTCCCGTTTTCTGCTTCTGGAAAAGCAAAAGCTGCTGGAACTCCAGATGGATTTGTAAAAGTAATTTTTGATGCTAAATATGGTGAGTGGTTAGGTTGTCATATGATTGGTGCTGGAGTTACAGATATGATTGCAGAAGCCGTTTTAGGTAGAAAATTAGAAACTACAGGACATGAAGTTTTAAAAACAATTCATCCACATCCAACAATGAGTGAAGCTGTAATGGAAGCTGTTGCTGCTGCGTATGATGAAGTAATTCATTTATAAGATTAGTATATATACATACTAAAAACCGAAGTTTAACTGCTTCTTTTTCAATGCTATGGTTCCTGATGAGATGGAATTAGCTGATCGTTGGGGAGCAAAACCACAAGAAAAATATCAATTAAAAAGGAATAAAAAACATTCATATTCTTTTTATTTAATTCCGTTTACAAGTGGAACAATAGAGAAATTTGTAGAATTACAACAACAATTTAAATAATGGTAATCACTGCAAATCAGAAAAAAGAAATATTTAAGGCTCTGGCAATTGCCACCGTAAAAATTACTATTACAGGAATTATTATTGGTGTTTTTCACGAATATGATTTTTGGGTTGGCTTATTATTATTTATTCGCTTAATTTCATTTTTATACAAGAACTATTACAAATCAACTTCTAAAAATTGGATTTTATTAGCAGGAATGATCATCACTGGAGTTTTAGGTGTTTGTGCAGAAATGTGGGGTGTAACAAATGCTTTTTGGGAATATCACGATTTAACAAACAATAGACAATTACCTTATTGGCTGCCTTTTGCTTGGATGTTTGCCTTTAGGTTTATTTATCTATTGGAAAGTAAATTAATTGTTTCATTACAATTAAAAAAGATGAGTCACAAAAATTGGCTTGCCATTTTTATTACCGCGTTTTTCCCTGCTTACGGAGAAGTGATTACAATAAACTTAGGTGTTTGGACGTATTCTTGGCCATATCAGTTTTTAGGTGTTCCATTATATGCAGTGCTTTGTTTAGTTGCTTTGCATATGGGAATCAATTTTATGTTGAGTATTTGGGTGAAAAAGAAGAACATAAAAGATGCTGTTTTTATCAACGAAGATTAATTCTGATAACTCCAAGCTACAATTCTTGTCACTTTATTTCCTTGATGCATTGGAATTATTTTAAATTCTTGAACTCCTAATTTCTTACCAGATTTCTGTAAACTTTCTACATTTTCTTTTTTAGAAACTAAACTCGTAAACCACTTACATTGTTCTTTAAACAAAGAACTTTGATATAAATAATTGTGCAAAAATGCTTTTTCTCCGCCAACATACCAAAGTTCATTATTGTTTCCAGCAAAATTACGAACAGCGTTTGTTCCTAAATTTCTAGTTTTTCTTCTGTTTGCTCCTCTCGCCTCTTCTGCTGATTTATAAAAAGGTGGATTACACATTATTGCTGTAAATAAATCTTCTGGTTCTATAATTCCTTTTAAAATATCATTCTCATCAAATTGTTGGCGTAATTTAATTTTAGAATCCAACCCATTATCATCAATAATATCTTGTGCAGAATCTAAAGAATCTAAATCGATATCTGTTCCAACAAAACTCCAATCGTACACAGAAACACCTAATAATGGGTAAATACACGTTGCGCCTGTTCCGATATCTAAAATGTTGATATTTTTTTCTCCTTGCAGCAAATCGTGTAAATGATGAATGTAATCTACTCTACCAGGAATTGGTGGACATAAATTTTCATCTGGAAACTCCCACGTTTTAATACTATAATCTGCAAATAATAAAGATCTATTCAATTCTTTTACTGCTTTTGGATCGGAAAAATCGATACTCAAATTTTCATATTCATTTTCTATCACAAATGCTTCTAATGCAGCATTTACTTTAATCAGTTTTTGAAAATCGTATCCAGAATTATGAATGCTGTTTGGGTGAAAATTAGTTGTTTTCTTCATTATAATTCTAAGATTGTAAATTTTAAATCCAATGGTTTTAATGTTGATTTTAGTGCATCAATAAAAGCATCGCCATATTCTAAATAGTATTCAGAAAAATTACGTTGACGTTCTTCTAAACTTTGATTCGGAAATAACTGTTCTTTTAATTCAGTAATACGAGCTACCAAGTCTTGTTGGCGCCTTTTTTCTGCAATCAATAAACGTTTTTCTAGATTATCTAATCCGTTTAACTGCTTCTTTTCTTGTGCATTTACAGCTCCCAAGAATGATTCATCAGTTTTTTGAGCAACTTCTTTTAATTGTATAAACTGATTAACTAATTGCTTTCTTTGCTCTGAAAAATCCATTTCTATGGTTGAATTTTCTTTCACTTTAACAGCAAGTAAATCATTCAGTTTTAAAAATAATTCTTCGGTAGAAATACTTAAATTATCTAATTTCTCTTGTTGTTTCGCAGAAATAATTTGAACAGAGTTCCGCAATACTAAAATAGGAAAAGGAACTTTTACTTCTTTAAAATACGTTTTTAACTCTAGCCAATACGCCAATTCTCCACCACCGCCAATATATGCCAAGTTTGGTAAAATAACTTCTTGATATAAAGGTCGCATTATAACATTTGGCGAAAATAATTGTGGGTTATCTTTTACTTCTTCTAATATTTTATGTTTAGAAAAAGTAATTTCTGTATTGTTTACTTTGTAAATTCCGTTTTCAAAAACAATACGTTCTCTATAATTTTCTCCTAAATAAAACAGATTAATTTCTCTAGGATTTACTTGAACTTTATAGTTTTTTTCTAATTCATAAATAGTATTTGTAACTTCTTTGAAAGAAACTTGTTTAAGCAACTCTTCTTCTAAATATGGAGTAAATACTTGTTTTAATTGTTTGTCGTCTCCATCAACAATTACCAATCCGTATTTTGCAAAAAGTTGATTTGCAATATATCTTGTTGCTTCCGTTAATGTATTGTGTTCTAAATATCCTTTAGCAAATAAGTCTCTTAAAAAATCAGCATTTCTTGTATCACCTAATTGAGCCGAAAATTGATCAAAAACTTCTTTCAATCCTTCTGTAGAAAAATGTCCAACTGCTCCACCATTATTCCTATTCCATTGTACTTTTTTGTTCTTAAAATTAAAATAGTTAATTTCTTCAAAATCATGATCTTCAGTTGCCATCCAATATATTGGCACAAAATTATCAGCAGGAAATTGCTCTTTTAATTCTTCTGCTAAATTAATTGCAGAAATAATTTTATATAAAAAATACAACGGCCCAGTAAATAAATTTAATTGATGTCCGGTTGTTACCGTAAACGTATTTTGTTGTAAAAGTAAATTAATATTTTGTTGTGTTTCTTCAGAAACAGCAACAGTTATATATTGATTTTTTAATGCAGTAACTAATACTTTTCTAGTTTCTAAAGAAAAGGAATTTCGTTTTTCTTCTAGTTGATTTTTAAATCCGTTTGCATCTGGAAAATTATTGTAAAAATTCTGAATTGCTTTTTTCCCCTCTAAATAATCAATCATTGTTTTAGAAAAAAAATCTGTTTTTTGAAAAGGTATTTGTGTAACTTTCATCTATAATTTATTCTCTTTATACATATTACACAATACTATTAAAAAAGTATTGAAGCTTAAACAATCACAATCACTTTTCATCATAGAAGTTATTTAAAAATAATTTTTATAAAAATACACATTTTTTGATGATTGGTCGAAATTCATAAATCAATCTAACAAATTTTTAACGCTTTCTTAGTTGTAAAATTTGATATCTAAATAATTACAAGTAGATTTGAATAAGCTAATCAAAAAAAATAAAAAAATGAAACACAAATCGTTACTCTTTCTTTTCATATCTATCATTTCATTTCAACTAACTGCGCAAAAACTACAAACTCCAGATGAGTTTTTAGGATACAAATTGGGTTCTCGTTTTACAAGACATCATAAAGTAGTTGCTTATTTTAAATACATTTCTGAAAACACAGACAAAGTTCAGTTTCAAGAATACGGAAAAACCAATGAGCTTAGAACATTGGCAATCGTATATGTATCCTCTGCAAATAATATTAAAAATTTAGAAACTATTCGTAAACAACATTTAACAAATGTTGGTATAGAAAACACTACTGAATTAAAGGACAAATCGATTGTTTGGTTAAGTTATAATGTACACGGAAATGAATCTTCTTCTACAGAAGCATCAATGCTTACGTTATACAAATTGGTTACAGAGAACAGCAGCTATTTAGAAAATACGGTTGTAATTATGGATCCATGTATCAACCCTGATGGAAGAGATCGTTATGCAAATTGGTACAATCAAGTTGTAGCATCTCCAAACAATGTAAATCCTGATGCTAGAGAACATAGCGAGCCTTGGCCTGGAGGAAGAGCAAATCATTATTTATTTGATTTGAATAGAGATTGGGCTTGGGCAACACAAATAGAAACGCAACAACGTTTAAAAGTGTATAATAAATGGTTGCCTCATATTCATGTAGATTTTCATGAACAAGGAATTAATAATCCTTATTATTTTGCACCGGCTGTAGAACCTTATCATGAGGTAATTACAGATTGGCAACGTGATTTCCAAACTCAAATTGGAAAAAATCATGCAAAGTATTTCGATAAAAATGGCTGGTATTATTTCACAAAAGAAAGTTTTGATTTATTATATCCAAGTTATGGAGATTCATATCCAACATATATTGGTAGTATAGGAATGACGTATGAGCAAGCTGGAGGAGGAAGAGCTGGATTGGGAATTACAAAATCTGACGGAGAAGTTTTAACGTTATGGGATCGCTTAATTCATCATACAACTACAGGGATTTCTACTGTAGAAATAGCTTCTAAAAATTCTGATAAAATTAATGCTGAGTTTAAAAAATACTTTAAACTAAACGATTTTAAATATAAAAGTTATGTTTTACAAGGTGATGAAAGCAAAGTAAATAAGCTGATAACGTTGTTAAACAAACACGAAATTAAATATGGTTTTGCTTCTGATAATTCTGTAAGTGGATTTAATTACGAAACAAATTCTAAAGGAAGTATGAAAACGACTACTAACGATTTAGTGGTTTCTACAAATCAACCAAAAGGAAGATTAATTAAAGCGTTCTTTGAACCTGTTGCAAAATTAAGCGATTCTATTACTTATGATATTACTGCTTGGTCTTTACCGTATGCTTACGGATTTAACGCCATTGCAAGTGAAAGATTAGTTGCTGCTAATTCAATAAAAATACAACCAAATTTAGCAATAGCAAATTACAACGCGTATGCATATACATTTACTTGGAATCATATTTCTGATGCCTCTTTATTAGCTGATTTATTAAAACAAAATATTAGAGTTCGTTTTAATAGAAAGGAGATGATAAACTCAGGTAAAAAGTTAAAAAATGGTAGTTTAATTGTAACTCGTGGAGACAATAAACACATTACAAACTTTGACAATACCTTAATCGAAATTGCTAATAAACACAACAAAAATACAGTAACAATTAATTCTGGTTTTTCAGATAAAGGCCCAGACATGGGTTCTTCTGATGTTAGAGAAATTAAAAATCAAAAAATTGCTGTGCTATCTGGAGAAAGTACTTCTTCTTTAAGTTATGGTGAGGTTCAATATTTCTTCGAACAAGAAATTAAGTATCCTTATACAGCAATTAATACTAGTGATTTTTCTTCAAGTAAGTTAGACAATTATCACACATTGGTAATTCCGAATGGATATTACGATGATTTGTTTAGCGTAAGTGAATTAGAAAAGTTAACGTCTTGGATTACAAGCGGTGGAAAAGTAATTGCTATTGGAGGAGCTAACAGTATTTTTGCAAATAAAAAAGGTTTTGGATTAAAATCTAAATCATCTGAAGACGACAGCAAAGAGAAATCTGATAAAGAAGTTAAATTGATTAATTATGAAGATTTAGAAAGAGAACGCATTTCTGAAAGTATAACTGGTGCAATCTTTAAAACAAAAATAGACAATTCTCATCCCTTAGGTTTTGGATATAGCGATGTTTATTTTACCTTAAAACAAGGAGCAAAATCTTACGATTACTTAGAAGATGGTTATAATGTAGTTCGATTAGAAGACAATACCGCTTTTTCTGGTTTTACAGGAAGTAAAGCACTTAAAAATTTATCAAAATCATTAATTTTTGGTGAGCAAAGTATTGGCAAAGGAAGTGTTGTTTATATGATAGATAATCCATTGTTTAGAGCTTTTTGGGAAAACGGAAAATTGTTTTTTGCAAATGCATTGTTCTATACAAACCCAAGTATGAAGAAATTATAATAAACTGATTTTATACAATAAAAAAGCCCGCTAATAGCGGGCTTTTTTATTGTCAGTTCGAGTGCAGTCGAGAACCCATAAAAAAATAATAGCTCTCCTATTACATATCTACTGCTTATTTCAGAATTCATAAACCAAGGCCTATTCCCTGAATTAAATCAACATTTTTTCCTCGCGTAAAAGGCATAAATATATTTTTAACCTCTGGTTTTTGGGACTTCAATTCCAAAATCTGTAATCGAAATAATTATGTAGTTTTTTTCGGACAATAATTTAACTCTAACTTTATCGGTATCCTGAGAAAATCTCACAGCGTTACTAAGTAGATTGATAAAAATATTTTGACCCAGTACCGCTTTAATAAATCAACACTTTACGACTGATGGATTTTTATAAAAAAATAATTTTAGTTACTAGTTGTAATCAACACTTACTTGAAAAGTTCCTGCATATTTTCCACCAACTTGGTCTTTCTGAGCAGTTAATGTAGCTCCTAGTGTAAAACTATCTGTTCCATCTGCGGAGAGTGTACTTGTAGTTGCATCGGTATCTGCACCATTAAAACGTGCTGTCATTAAACTAATGTTCATAGTATGAATACCGGTAGAAATCGAGGTATGTGCAACCATTACTGTGGAAGGTAATACCACTGTATAAGTTTCGAGACCAGTGCCTTTAACGTTATAAACTGCAACGGTAGGTCCTTGATCCGATAGTGAACTAGCAAGACCACCTGAATAATCTCGAATATTAGAGTTAGAGGATAAAATGACAGTTCCGCCCTCGGTGTTTGTTAGTAAATTAGTTCCAAAGTTTAGAGGACTATCTGCAGAAATTGCAATGGCACTTAGAATTTTTGCGCTAGCAGTTGATCTTACAATTGACTGGGACCTTAGACTAGTATTGAGACCCACTATTATTAGAATAATGAGTAAAATTGTTGGTTTTTTTGCACACATATCATGCAAATGTATATATTGGAAATCAAATAATATAATTTATGTTATATAATTTTATAAATATATTATATAATTTTAATAAAATAACAAGACCGTTGCACGGTAAACAACTACCTTTCATGCTTTTTGTTTAAAATAAAATATTATATATAATTGATAATCAATTAATTAGATATATATTTAAGAATGTAATTAACAAAACAACCTACCTTAGCAGATAGTATTTGTGATACTCGAACAAGAAAAATAAAAAAAGCCTTTTTTGAACAAATCAGCACACTTTTAGATTGGCAATCTATAAGTCTAACAATTGATAAACATTATAAAAAAGGAGAAAGCGCCGTTGGATGCCCAAGTTATGATGGTTTGCTATTCTTTAAAATGTGTATTCTTCAAACATGGTATGGATTAAGTGATTATGAAGTTGAAGATTCTGTAAACGACCGAATTTCATTTAGTTACTTCTGTGGATTAAACATAGATCAAGTAGCATCAGACCATAGCACCGTTAGTCGTTTTCGTAAAGCATTAACCGCTGCAAAAGCATATAATACCTTATTTAAACTGATTAATTCACAACTAGAATCACATCAAATCATTGTTGTTAAAGGCGAAATTGTAGATGCCAGTGTTTTAGATATTCCATTAAAACCAAAAGGAAAAACAATACATAAAGTCACCCAAGATAGAGAAGAAACAGAAGAGGTTGAAGTAAAAAAAGAATATTCCGCTAGCGTAGACAAAGAAGCATCTTGGTTAAAAAAGCGAGGAAAATATCATTTTGGATACAAAAAGCATTACGTTACCGACCCAGAAGGCTTGGCGTTAGGAGTGTTAACCACTAAAGCAACCACCAATGAAATAGCCAATTTAGAGGACGTTTTAGACACAGCTGATTTACCTGAAAACATTTCACTAAAAGCAGATAAAGGTTCTCAATCAGCAAAAAATAATGAACTTTTAAAAACGAGAAAACTAAAAAAGCATATTTTAAAGAAAGCAAAAAAAAGGAATACCTCTTAAATCATCTGAAAAATGATTCAATAAACTTGTTGGAAAAACTAGATTTAAAGTTGAGCGTACTTTTGGAGGAATTAAAAGTTGGTTTAAAGGAGGAACTGCGAGATATAGAGGAATGGACAAAATGCATACTGTATAACGTCAGCAAAAAGTGAACTAGTTATCACTTTAATATAAGAGATAGGTTTTATTATTTTTACAAACCTTTAAATCTTAAATGATGAAAAACAAGAAAAGTGCCAGTGCTTTAATTAGCGACTTAAAACGTA
>JBDNGO010000119.1:0-5571 GCA_041689245.1 Flavobacteriaceae bacterium
TGGCTCTGCAGATGTAGTTGGTTTAATGTGTTTAAAGGTTTTTGTTAATGGAGATACTGAAAAATATGATGAATTAAAAGATGCTGCAATGCGATTAGGTTCTGCTCTTCAGAAAGTAAATTTCTTAAGAGATTTAAAAGATGATATTGATAATTTAGACAGATCTTATTTTCCCAATATAGATTTTAGTACTCTAACTAATGAATCTAAAAATCAAATAATTAATGAAATAGAGGCTGATTTTGAAGTTGCATTTAAAGAAGGAATTTTAAAACTTCCTGTTGAAGCTAAATTGGGAGTATATATTGCGTTTAGATATTATAAAAAATTATTGAACAAGTTGAAAAAAATACCTTCTTCTAAAATTATGGAAAGTAGAGTTAGAATTTCTAACCCTATGAAAATTAATTTATTAGCAAGAAGTTTTGTAAAATACAAACTAAATTTAATTTAATGATTTTTCCTTTAATAACATTGATTACTTTTTTAATTATGGAAGGTGTAACTTGGTGTACACACAAATATATTATGCACGGTTTTGGATGGTTTTTGCATGAAGATCATCATCAACCTGGATATCCACATGTATTTGAAAAAAACGATGCATTTTTTATTGTTTTTGCTGTACCAAGTATTTTGTTATTTTACTTCGGAATTAGACCAGAATTAAATAGTTTATTTTTCCTAGGATTAGGAATTTCATGTTACGGAATTGCTTATTTTTTAGTGCACGATGTGTTAATTCATAGACGATTTAAATGGTTTAGAAATACAAATAGTAAATATTTAAAAGGATTAAGAAAGGCACACAAAATTCATCATAAACATTTAGATAAGCCAGACGGAGAGTGTTTTGGTATGTTATTTGTTCCTGTAAAGTATTTTAAAAAATTAAACGGTTAATGTATTTATATTTGCTACTAAATTTAGGTTCTTTTACGATTCCCTTTTTGTATTCATTTCATAAAAAGATGCTTTTTATTAAACAATGGAGAACTGTTTTTTTATCCATATTTTTAGTCGCAACTTTTTTTATTATTTGGGATATTATTTTTACTAAAAATGGTGTTTGGGGCTTTAATGCGGAGTATCATTTACCATATAAGATTGCAGGTTTGCCAATTGATGAAATGTTGTTCTTTATTTGCATTCCGTATGCAAGCATTTTTATACATTATTCTTTAGAATATTTTAAGCCGAACCTATTGCTATCAAGCAAAGCAGTAAATAGTATTACAGCTCTATTGTTAATTATTGTAGCAATAACATTGTTTTTTAATCTAGATAAGTCTTATACCGCTGTTAATTATACGATATTAGTATTAACTTTATTGACAGCAATATTCTTTGGAAAAAATATTTTAAGAAGATTCTATATTGCATTTATTATTATTTTAATTCCGTTTTTACTGGTAAACGGAATCTTAACAGGAAGCTTTATTGCAGAACCAGTTGTTTGGTATAACAATTCAGAAAATTTAGGAATTCGTTTATTTACTATTCCGATTGAAGATATTGGCTATGCTTTTACGATGCTTTTTTGGATTGTATTTTTAAATGAAAAACTTAAGAAATCTAACCTTTTTCAAAAACAATAAAAATTATGAAAAATAAATATATTTTATTTTTATTTTTTTTAGTTGCCAACTTTGGTGCTTTGGGAATTGGAGTTTTTTTAATGGATGATGGACCAACTTCTAATTGGTACACTTCTTTAAATCAAGCTCCTTGGACGCCAGCGAACTGGGTTTTTGGAGCAGCTTGGTCAACAATTATGGTTTGTTTTTCTTTTTATATGACAAAACTTGCTTTGTTATTTAAAGAAACAAATTCATTTTTAGCAAAAATATTTGTTGTTCAATGGCTATTAAATGTAAGTTGGAATTACTTTTTCTTCAATCAGCATTTAACTATTTTAGGATTTGTAGTAATCATAAGTTTATGGTTATTGGTAGGATTTTTTACATTCAACTATATAAAACAATTAAAATGGTACACACTGTTAATTGCACCATATTTAATTTGGCTAACAATTGCATCGAGTTTAAACGGATTTATAATTTTATACAATTAAAAAATGAAATACATGCATATAATTTGCCTACTAATAGGCATAAACACAATCAGTAAAACAGAAAAAATAGAAACAATGAAATCATTATACAATATAGAAATCAACAGTATTTCTGGAGATAAAATCAATTTATCTGATTATAAAGGGAAAAAAATATTGTTCGTAAATGTGGCTTCAGAATGTGGTTTTACACCACAATACGAAGGGTTACAAGAGTTATACGAATTGTATAAAGATAAATTAATGATTATTGGTTTGCCATCAAATCAGTTTGGAGGACAAGAACCAGGAACAGCTGAACAAATACAATCGTTTTGTAAAATTAATTATGGGGTTACTTTTTTAATCACTGAAAAAGTTGATGTAAAAGGAGAAAATCAACACCCTTTATATGCTTGGTTAACTAAAAAAGAAAATAACGGCGTAAAAAGCTCTTCTGTAAAATGGAATTTTCAAAAATATTTGGTTGACGAAAACGGAGGTTTAATCGATTATTATTTTTCTCTTACCAAACCAATGAGTAAAAAGATTACAAAACATCTGTAATACATGATTCAATTTTCAAAACATTCTGGTATTTACACTTTAGAAGCATCACAAGAATTAAATATTCCGTTAGCAGAAGCTTGGAATTATTTCTCATCTCCAAGCAATTTATCTAAGATTACGCCACCAAAAATGGGCTTCAGCATTACTTCTAAAGTTGATAGAAAAGCATATCAAGGACAAATAATTACGTATAAAGTTTCTCCTGTTCCTTTTGTGAAAACAAATTGGGTTACAGAAATTACTGCAGTTAAAGAACAAGAATACTTTATTGATGAACAACGTTTTGGTCCTTATTCTATGTGGCATCACGAACATTTCTTTGAATTGTTGCCAAACGGAAAAACGTTGATGAAAGATAAAATTTCATATAAAATACCCTTTGGATTTTTAGGTGCAATTGCACAAAGTTTATTTGTAAAAAAACAATTGCAATCTATTTTTGAATACAGAGAAGAAGTACTAGATACTATTTTTAAATAAATGACTATTTTTTGGTTTCGTAGAGATTTACGTTTAGAAGATAATGTTGCTTTATACAAAGCGACTTTAGAAAATGAAAACGTAATTCCGCTTTTTATATTTGATATAGATATTATAGAATCGTTACCAAAAGACGATGCAAGAATTACCTTTATTTACAATACGTTAAAAGATATTGATGCTGAACTCAAGAAACTAGATTCCTCTTTGTTAGTTAAAATAGGGAAGCCTTTATCAGTTTGGAAAGAGGTAGTCTCTGAATATTCTGTCGAGAACGTTTTTTATAATAAAGATTACGAGCCGTATGCAATTGCTAGAGATTTAAAAGTAACACGGTTTTTAAATTCAAAGAACATTGATGTTTTTCCGTATAAAGATCAAGTAGTTTTTGAAGAATCAGAAGTTGTAAAAGACAACGGACTGCCTTATACCGTTTTTACTCCTTATAAAAACAAATGGCTTTTAAAATTTAAAGAGAGTTTATTATCAGAAAACAAACCTTTACCTAATTTTTATACATTTAAAAGTGATTTTCCTTCTTTGGAATCTATCGGGTTTGCAGAGAGTAAAATCAAAGTAAAACCCTATACTTTATCTTACTTGGAACAATATGATTCTATTAGAGATTTTCCGTTTAGAGATCAAACCTCCTATGTTTCTCCTTATTTACGATTTGGTTTATTAAGTACTCGAAAACTTATTAAAATAGCCTTAAAAACGAATGCTACTTATTTAAGTGAATTGATTTGGAGGGAATTTTTTATGCAAATTTTATTTCATTTCCCAAAAGTTGTAATAGAGAATTTTAAGAGTAAATACAATCAAGTTGAATGGAGAAATAATGAGGACGAATTTGAAAAGTGGTGCAAAGGAGAAACTGGATATCCTATTGTGGATGCAGGAATGCGACAGTTAAATGAAACTGGCTATATGCACAATCGAGTAAGAATGATTACTGCAGGATTTTTGTGTAAACATTTATTGATTGATTGGCGCTGGGGAGAAGCATATTTTGCTGATAAGTTATTAGATTATGACTTGTCTGCCAATAACGGAAATTGGCAATGGGCAGCAGGAACGGGTTGTGATTCTGCTCCCTATTTTAGAATTTTCAATCCTTCAGAACAAATCAAAAAGTTTGATAAAGACTTAAAGTATATCAATACTTGGGTAAAGGATTTTAATGAACTTACGTATCCGCAGCCAATAGTTGAACATAAATTTGCTAGAGAAAGAGCATTGTCAACTTATAAAAAAGGGTTGAATTCATAGAATTCTACAATTCATCCTAAAAAACATACAATTCGGTTTCTTTTACTTTTTCAAAATAGATTGTTGTCACATCTTTGTTGTCTAATTAACTTGTGCTGAATTTATTTCAGTATCATAAAAAAAGAAATCATGAAAGTATTCACAGCAATTTTCGCAATCCTAGTTGTATTTCAAACAGCAATGAATACAGCAAAAAAATCAAACACAGAAAAAAGAACAATTACAGTATCAATAGACAATGTTTCTAGTGATACTGGTAAAGTAAATTATGCTTTGTATAACAAAGAGGATTTTATGAAAACACCTGTACAAACTCAATCGAGTACTCCAAAAGGTAAAAAAAGCACCGTAGTCTTTACAAATGTAGCACCAGGAAATTATGCCGTTATTTGTTTCCACGATTCAAATAGTAATGATAAAATGGATTTTCAAGCAAACGGAATGCCATTAGAAGATTATGGAGTTTCTAATAACCCAATGAGCTTTGGTCCTCCAAACTTTGATGAAGCACAGTTTGAAGTTTCAGATAAAGATGTAACTTTAGAGATTCGGTTTTAAGAGTACTATTAAAAGTATAATTCTAACGATAAATAAAAAAAATGAGCCAGGATAAAAATAGTTCAACACTAGATAAGTTAAAAAAGGATGTTATTATTTGTGTAAAATTAACTATCGGATTTGGAATCTTATTTGTGATTATAAATCAACAATTTACCTTAAAAGGGGTTGGGACAGTTTTTTTATTCTCAGCAATGTATTCATTCGGGTTAGGTTTAGGAACCGGTTATGTTAATGAATATTTAAACTCCAAATGGAGTTGGGTTGAGCAAACAAATCAACGACTTACAGCAGGAGTTATCGCTACATTATTTTACACAATCTTTATCGTATTACTAATTCATTACGTGCAGTATGTAGTTATTTTAGGAATGAATTTTGATAATTTTTTCTTTGGAGATTTATTTTTAGTGCATTTATTTACTATTATTGGAGCGTTAGCAATTGCAATATTTTTTCACGCTCGTGGATTTATGATCAATTGGAAAGCATCGCAAACACAAAAAAGTAACAAACAAGAAATTGTAGCAAAAACAGAAACGGCAAAATTTGAATCCTTAAAAAATCAGATTGATCCACACTTTTTATTTAATAGCCTAAATGTATTAACATCATTAATTGGAGAAAACCCAAAACAA
>JBDNGO010000120.1:0-7849 GCA_041689245.1 Flavobacteriaceae bacterium
GTATTCTGCTGTTAAATTCATTGCTATTAATTCTATATCTTTGAGTTTTGGCTTCCTTTTTTGTTTTAAAAATTGTTCTTTTTCTGTAATAGACTTTAATACTTCTAAAATTTTATTGTAATTTGCTTTAAAGTTGTTCATATATTTAATTATCTGATATTCAAATAAATATACGACTTTAATAAGTCAATGAACAACTTTTTTTATTCAATTATTAATGCACAACGGGTAATTTTAACTAGTCTCTAATATTTAAATACTCTAATACAAAAACATAATTATTTTGCACTATACATACAATTTCAAAAAGTGCAAAGAACAACTACAAACCAAAATTAAAGTTTGCTGAAAATTTAGATTATTTAATCAATTTTTTCGCATAATAGGAAAGACATGAAGATGGAGATTTAACATATAAATTAGTCTTATAATCAGAATATTGATTCATAGGATTGGCCATGCATGACAAAAATGAAGTTTATGCAGAAGAAAAATAATAGACTAAAAATTCTTAGTTTATATTTCAATAAAAATCACTTTTCCCGTAAAATATTGAGGCTTTTTATTAAGACTATTTTTTTAATTTAACTTTTACAGCATTCATACCTTTTAAACCTCTTTCAAGTTCAAAAATAACTTTATCATTTTCAGTAATTTCATCAATTAAACCACTAACGTGAGTAAAATATTTTTCTTGGTTGTCTGTATCTAAAATAAAGCCATATCCTTTAGAAGAATCAAAAAATGAAACTTTACCATTTCTGATAGGATTTTCTGCTTCACCTTCTTCTTTTTTAGGAATTCCTAATATAATATCTTCTAACTCAACTTCAATTTTTTGAGATGGATCTGGCGGAGTATCGGTTAAATTACCATTATGATCTACATAAGCAAATTCAATTCCTGAAGTACCATTTTCCTTTACATCAGCTTTACGAGCTTCCATTTTTTTCCTTTTGTCTTCACGTTTTTTTAAACGTTTTTTCTCTTTTTCACTCTTATTGTATGTCTGTTGCGATTTAGCCATTCGTATTGTAAATTATAAAGTATGTTCTAATTATTTCTACAAAGATATCTATTTTCCTTTTATTATTACAAAAATGTTTGTTTAAACAACTTAAATGATATTTAACCTGTTGTTATTTATAAACAAAATAACAAAATTAGTTAAAGATTTAAGAGTAATTGTAAACATAGAAATCGTTGAAAATGTTGTACAACAAACACCTTTTTATAATTTAATTAAAAAATACTCTAAAATAACTAATTAAACCTTAGTTGGTATTCCTAATTATAAAACTAAAACAACAAGCTGAATTTGTTACTGCATCTCTGCTTTTATTTTATGAAACTGAAGTGTTAATTCTTTGAATCGGTTTTCTGCTTCTTGTCCAGGAACTTGATCTGCGTTGCTAAACATGTTTAATAAATACGAAATTTGTGAAACTAACATTTGTTGAGGATACGCACCTGAATCATTTTTTAATTCTTTTAATATAGCGTTTACTTTATCTAATCTAGCTGACTCTTTCCCTTTTAAAGAGATAGCCTCTTTTTCTAATTCATCTTCTAATTGTCTAGCTTCAGAAAGTAAATCTATTACTTTTTGCTGCATTGCAATTTGATTTACAATATCTACTTCTGTAATACCTTCCTCTTTAACTCTAGGATCCATTATAATTTCAAACGATTGCTCAAATGATTTTCCGTTTACAATTAATCTTGCAATATACACTCCTGGCGCAACCATTGGGCCATTTTTAAAGCTTATATTTTTATTTGATGACCACGCTCCTTTTTGTTCTAAATTCCAATTAAAACGATTGATTCCTTGTTTTGTTTCTAATTTTGAATCTACATAGCTAAAAGTCTGACTTAGATTCATGTCTTCTACAATTGTTGTTTTTGAAATTAACTTTTCATCACTTACAATTGATGCTAGTATTTTTTTATTTACATCTAAAATTTCTAACTGAATTGGAGAAGACGTTCCGTTAGGAATAAAATAATCTATAATTACACTTGTTCTTGGATATTGAGCAGCACCACTAATTCTAACACTCGGATAACGATAACGAATAGTTGTATCTGGTTTAAATAACCAAGGTGAAGATTTTACACTATTGATTTCTTTTTGTCTTAACGAAGTAATATTGTCTAAAATCCAAAAAGCTCTTCCCATGGTACTTAATATTAAATCTCCTCTAAAAATTTTAATATCTGTAATTGGTGTAATTGGTAAGTTTTGTTGAAATTTTTCCCACGATTTTCCGTCATCAAAAGAAACAAACATTCCGAACTCTGTACCAGCATATAATAATCCTTCTCTTACAGGATCTTCACGTAAAACACGTGCTGTAAAATCATCTGGAATACCGTTTGAACTTGTTGATATTAATTCCCAAGTGTTTCCGTAGTTTGCAGTTTTATAAAAATATGGTTTTGCATCTCCCAATAAATGTCTATCAACAGCTATATAAGCTATTGCAGGATTAAATTGAGATGGTTCTACCGATTCTACTCTACCGCCTTTTGGTAATTTTTTTGGAGTAACATTGTTCCATGTTTTTCCTCCGTTTTGAGTAACAGAAACAACTCCATCATTAGAGCCTATCCAAATTAAACCTTCTATTAATTTAGATTCTCTAATCGAATAGATTGTGCTGTAATACTCTTCTCCAGTAATATCTCTTGTAATAGGACTTCCAGAAATTACTTGTTTGTCTTCTTCAAATGCTGTTAAGTCTGGAGAAATGGTTTCCCAAATTTTTCCATCAGTCATTGTTTTATGAAGATATTGAGATCCATGATATACCACATTTGGATTGTGTGGTGAAACATGAATTGGAGCAACACGCTGAAAACGGTATTTTAAATCTTTTGGATTGTGTCCGTAAATATTTGAAGCACCTACAGAATAACCTTTTTCAATTCCTGTTAATTTATTAAAAACACCAAAGTTGCCTTTACAATTTGCATACACAATATTGTGATTTCCAGGTTTTGGAACTGCTGGGCCAGTTTCACACCCACCAGTATTAATAACCCAACCATTTCCAGGGATTTGAATCGCATACGGCGGAAAACTAGGTACAGCAATTGTGGTAGAATTATCTTGCTGACCCGCATATAACCAATACGGATATTGATCATCTACTTCTACTTGATATAATTCTGCAGTTGGTTGATTAAATTGTGTAGACCAAGTTTTTCCTCCATTATGAGTAACATTTGCGCCACCATCATTTGCTTGAATTAATAAATTTGGATCGTTTGGATTAATCCAAATATCGTGATTATCTCCATGAGGAACAGACATCCTGCTCCAGGTTTTTCCTCCATCAATCGATTTTAATAATGGATTAGCATTGGAATATATAATATCTGGATTTGTTGGGTCTAACTCAATGTTTGTATAATAAAAAGGTCTGTTTACCAAACCAACATTGTCAGATACTTGTTTAAAAGATTTTCCTTGATCTACAGATTTATACAATCCACCTTCTTTACCAGGAGCCTCAATCACAGCATATAAAATACTTGAATCTACAGCAGAAACAGCTAAATCTATTTTTCCAATCAAATTTTTAGGTAAACCATTTTCTAATTTTTCCCAATCTTTACCTCCATTAATAGACTTATAAATTCCGCCTTCATCTTTTGTTCCACCAGAAATAATTGTCCAAGGTTTACGTTGTCCTTTCCAAGCTGCAGCATACACAATATTTGGATTGTTTGGTAATAACTCTAAATCAGCAAATCCTACTTCATCAGAAATAAACAAAACTTTCTCCCAATTCTTTCCTCCATCAATTGTTTTATAAATTCCTCTTTCGGTATTGTTTTTAAAAGCGTTTCCAATTGCAGCAACCCAAACAATATTATGATCTGTTGGGTCAATTTCTACAGCACCAATTTGTCCTGTTTCTCTTAAACCAATATGTTCCCAAGTTTTTCCAGCGTTGATAGATTTATAAACTCCTTTTCCTGAAATTACATTACTTCGTAAACCATCAGAACCAGTACCTACATATACAATATTTGGATCGTTAATAGCGACTTCAATAGCACCAATAGAAGGTGTAGCAAAAAACCCGTCAGAAACATTATTCCAAGAAGTTCCATAATCCTCAGATTTCCAAACTCCACCGCCAGTTGCTCCTAAGTAAAATGTTCCTGGTAACATGGGTGTTCCGGTTACTGTTGTAACCCTTCCTCCTCTTTCCGGGCCAACAGTTCTGTAAGTTAATGCGCTAAAATCTTGAGCAATTAAGGTGTTTGAAATAGCAAGAAAAATAAATATGCGAATTGAAAATAAAATTGATTTCATTTGTTTGGTAGTTTGATTATTAATTGTTCTCTTGTAAATGTATAAATTTTTGATTATTAATTTTTAATTAATAGACTTATTTTAACTCAAAATAGGCTTGTTGAAGCATTTTTGTAATTGTTCCTATTTCTGTATTTTTATAAAAAAAGTGATTATCTATTTGCTTTATTGACGCAATCTGTGTTGATGTTCCTGTTAAAAAGACTTCATCCATGTTTTTAATGTCATTGAACTCTACCCCTTCTTCAATTACTTCTAGTTTGAGTTTTTTACACAAATTAAGTACAATTTGCCTTGTAATTCCGTTTAAAATAAACTGATTTGCGGGATGTGTATAGACAACTTTATCTTTAATAAAAAAGACATTACAATGAGAAGCTTCTGTGATAATTCCGTCTCGAACAAACAACGTTTCAAAACAATTTTGTTCCGTTGCCAATTCGTTTGCCATTACATTTCCTAGTAAAGAAGTCATCTTAATATCGCATTTTTCCCATCTATAATCGTTTGTTGTAACTACAGAAGCATGTATTAAATTTATTTCTGGTAGCTTCTTTGGTACAGCATACATCATAACTGTTGGTACAACCTTTTTTGGATACGAATGTGTTCTTGGCGCTGTTCCTCTAGTAATTTGAATGTATAACAAACAATCATCTTTAACTAAATCTGAAGCGATCAATAATTTATGAATTTCTTCTGTAAGTGAATTTGCATCAAAATTGATGTTTATTTTATCTAAACAAAATTGCAATCGATTTAAATGTTCATCGCCATAAAAAAAACAACCATTAATCTGAACCATAACTTCATAAATACCATCACCAAACATAAAACCTCTATCAAATACAGAAACTTTTGCAGATTGCGCATCTAGAATATTGCCATTTAAATATACTTTTTTTGGATACTGATTCATAAATTGAAAATTCTATTAATAGTTATGTGAAAGTTATTTATATAATTTTTTACAATAAAATTTTATTTTATAATATTGTAAACTTACGTTAAAATTTCAATCTTTTTTTCCTTAGAATATTTTTTCATTTAACTTTACTCAAATAAAATTTAAACTATCTCAAAATGAATCTTAATCATTCTAAAAAAGCAATAGTATTTTCTTTGTTGCTATTGTTTGTCTTTTCGTTAAATAGTTCTGCACAAGACAAATTAAAAAAAATGCCAGGTTATGAACAGTATCAAAAAATGGCACCTAAATTATATAGTTCTATAAAAAGAGCACCAACTTCTGTAGATTGGGCTAAAGATGGAAAAACATTTACTTATGTAGAAAATGGAATGCAACTTACATATGATGTAAGAAAGAAAAAAGTTGTAGCTACAGAAAAAGAAAAAAGTCCACCACGTTTTAGAAGAGGAGATAGACCTGCTCGTGGAAGACAATATGCTTCTTCTCTTTCTCCGGATGAAAAGCTAAAAGCCTTTACAAAAGATAGAAATATGTATATCAGTAATCCAGACGGATCTAATATACAAGTAATTACAACTAAAGGAAATGATGAAAATCAACTTAAATATGGAATTGCAACTTGGGTTTATGGTGAAGAATTAGGACAAAATACGGCAATGTGGTGGTCGCCAAATTCTAAAAAAGTAGCTTTTTATCGTTTTGAAGAAAAAAACGCAAAGAAGTATTATGTTCTTTATAATCAAACACAATTACAAGATTCTGTAGAGATAGAAGCATATCCGAAAGTTGGCGCTAAAAACTTACCAGTAGATTTAATGGTCTATGATTTAGAATCTAAAAAAACGGTTGCGTTAGATGTTAGAAAAGGAAAACCATATAATGATGGTGATTTAGGGACCTATTTGTACGGAATTAAATGGTCTCCAGATGGCACAGAATTACTATATCATTCTACAAACAGAAAGCAAGACATTATGGAATATAGTGCTGGAAATCCAACTACTGGAGAAACGAGAACTATTGTTCGTGAAGAATGGCTAGCAAGTTTTACAGAAAACACTCCAGAAATTTATGAATTAAAAGATGGTAAACATTTTATCTGGGCATCAGAAAGAAATGGTTTTAGCAACTATTATGTGTATAATTATGACGGAACATTAGTGAATACATTAACCAATCATAATTTTGAAGTTACTAGACTTGTTGAGGTTGATGAGAAAAACAAACAAGTATATTATTACGCTCGTAGTGGTGAGAATCATATGAAAATGCAATTGCACCGCGTAAATTTAAACGGAACAAATGATGTTCGTTTAACGGATCCTAAATTTAATCATAGTGCCACTATTTCTCCAAACGGAAAGTATTTTATTGATTTTGCTCAAACACACAACATTGCTCCTTTTATGAGTTTAATGGATTCAAAAGGAAAAAAAATATCAGAAATTGCTAAAAGTGATATGACTGAATTTAATGAGTTAGGTTTTAAAACTGTTGAAGTATTTACGTTTACTTCTGCTGATGGAGAAACTGAATTACATGGAATGATTCATTTCCCTTCTAATTTTGATCTCACTAAAAAAAATCCAGTTATTTTAGATAATTACGGCGGACCTGCAACAAATGCTTTTAGAGAAATATTTACCTATCCAAGTTCAATTACGGAATACGGATTTATCGTTTTAAATATTGATGGTAGAAATGTTCGTGGTAGAGGAAAAAGGTTGTTAGATAAATTGTATGGAAACTTAGGTATCGTAGAAATGGATGATTTTGCCGAAGGAGTTAAATCGTTATACAATCGTTGGTATATTGATAAAAATAGCGTTGGTGTTTACGGAACTTCTTATGGTGGTACAACTGCAGCTACAAGTTTATTAAGACATCCAGAAGTGTATCATGTTGCAGTTGCAAATTCGGCAGTAACAGATTGGAGAAATTATGACAATGTGTATACAGAGCGTTTTATGAACTTAATTACCAATAACAAAAAAGGGTATGAAGCTTCTAGTATTATGAATTATGCGAAAGATTTAAAAGGAGAATTGATGATTTATTATGGTACAAATGATAACAATGTACATCAAGCAAATTCATTACAATTAATACAAGCTTTACAAAAAGCAGGAAAAAGTTTTGAAGTACAGGTTGGACCAGATAAAGGTCATACTGCCGTTAATAGAGATAGAATGATGGAGTTTTTTATAAAGCATTTAGTTCTTAACAAATAGAAAAGAATTAATTCTTATTCATGTTTTTATACATTAAAAAAGCTCTTAGATACTGAAATAAATTCAGCATAAATCTAAGAGCTTTTTTAAATAGTTTAGTTTTTCATCAACTCATAACCTTGATTTATTCCTTTTTCTATAGCAGGAACTCCACGATGCAACCAAGTTGGTTTGTCTGTATCTTTTAAATAATAATCAAAGAATTGTGCCATTCTAATATTAAAATCTTTTCTGTTTTGCATTTTTAATGGCCAATGAGGTTCTCCGTTATAATTCAATAACCAAGAAGGTTTTCCTAATCTTCTTAATGCTGTAAAAAACTCAATTCCTTGATACCATGGCACATGACCATCTGCA
>JBDNGO010000121.1:0-7804 GCA_041689245.1 Flavobacteriaceae bacterium
AAAAGAAAATCAAGACATTGTAAAAAATGTTTTTACTACATTTTTAGAATCTAAAAAACATAGAAAAACTCCAGAAAGATATGCCATCCTTCAAGAGATTTATGATTTAGAAGAGCATTTTGATATAGAATCTTTATATATTAATATGAAGAATAAAAATTATCGAGTAAGCAGAGCAACTTTATACAATACAATCGATTTATTACAAGAATGTGCATTGGTTAGAAAACATCAATTTGGTGGTCAAAGTATGGCGCATTATGAAAAAAGTTATTTTGATAAACAACACGATCATGTAATTTTAACGGATACTGGAGAGGTAAAAGAATTTTGTGATCCAAGAATTCAGGTTATTAAGAAAACAATAGAAGAAGTTTTTGATATTGATATTCATAATCATTCACTATATTTTTACGGCACAAAAAAAACTAAATAAACTTACTAAATAAACTAACAACACACTTAACAACAACTAATGGCTGTAGATTTATTATTAGGATTGCAATGGGGAGACGAAGGTAAAGGAAAAATTGTAGATGTTCTTACTTCTAAATATGATATCATTGCAAGATTTCAAGGTGGCCCAAACGCCGGACATACTTTAATTTTTGATGGATTTAAACATGTTTTACACACAATTCCTTCTGGAATTTTTCATAAAACAGCACTAAATGTTGTTGGAAACGGTGTTGTAATAGATCCTGTAATCTTTAAAAAAGAATTAGAGAATTTAGATAAACATAAAATTGATTATACTTCTAAATTATTAATTTCTAGAAAAGCACATTTAATTTTACCAACGCATAGATTGTTAGATGCAGCTTCAGAAACGTCTAAAGGGAAAGCAAAAATTGGTTCTACTTTAAAAGGAATTGGTCCAACTTATATGGATAAAACTGGTAGAAACGGAATGCGAGTTGGAGATTTAGAATTAGATAATTGGAGAGAAAAATACGATGCTTTAACAGAAAAGCATTTAAAAATGTTAGCCTTTTTTGATGTTCAAATCGAATATAATTTAAAAGAATTAGAAGCTGAATTCTCTAAAGGAATTGATAAATTAAGAACTTTACAATTTATTGATAGCGAAGAGTTTTTAAATCAAGCAATAAAAGATAAAAAAACCATTTTAGCTGAAGGAGCTCAAGGTTCATTATTAGATATAGATTTTGGAACATATCCTTTTGTAACTTCTTCAAATACAACTGCAGCTGGTGCTTGTACTGGTTTAGGTGTTGCTCCAAACAGAATCGGAGATGTATTTGGTATTTTTAAAGCCTATACAACTCGTGTTGGCTCTGGCCCTTTTCCAACAGAATTATTTGATAAAGATGGAGAAATAATGGCCAGTGTTGGTCATGAATTTGGTGCAACAACTGGAAGACCTAGAAGATGTGGTTGGTTAGATTTGGTTGCTTTAAAATATGCTGTAGATATAAACGGAGTTACACAATTAATCATGATGAAAGGTGATGTTTTATCAGGTTTTAAAACCTTAAAAGTGTGTACTTCTTATACTTATAAAGGAAAAGAAATTTTTCATTTACCATATAATATTGAGCCAGAAAATGTTTCTGTAAACTATTCTGAATTTAAAGGATGGAAAGAAGATTTAACTAAAATGACTAGTGCAGATCAATTCCCTAAAAACTTACTAGATTATGTTGCTTTTATTGAGAAAGAAACGGGTGTACCTGTAAAAATAGTTTCAGTTGGTCCTGATAGAAAACAAACAATTACTAGATAATATAACAATTATTTTATAACATAAAAAAAAGCCTCTTTAAGAAGTACATCTTAAAGAGGCTTTTCCTGTTAGCTAAAAAACTATTTTGAAAAATAAAGCGATGGTTTAAATGTAAACATAAACCAAGTTTATGAATTATTTTCTCAATTTGGTAATTTGTAGCGCTTTAATATCGTTGGAAATTTTAGAGATACTTTTAAAAACAAGTATTACTTCTTCCACTCAGCAAGAACTTCAGTAGCAAAATTTTCAGATTGAGAAAATGTTTCTTTAATGTGCTCAAAAGTTGTTCTAGGATTAATTAAACACATTCTTAATACAACCTGATTTTGTAAGACTGTAGTTACTAATAATGCTTCTTTAGATTTTGTAACTCTTGCAGATATTTCTTGATTTAAGGTGTCTAATTCTGGTTCAGTTAAATTTAAACCAATTGGATTATACCTATAATTAATTACTGCCAGAGTTGCTGGAGAAACTACTTCCCAATTTTTACTTTTACGCAGTAAATCTTCTGTTTGCTCTGCCAATTCAATATTGTACGTAATTGCTTTTCTAAACGCATCTAAACCATAGGTTTTGATAGACATATAGAATTTAAGCGCTCTAAATCGTCGTGTTAATTGAATTCCGTAATCGTAAAAATTTATTTCCGATTCATTACCTTCAATATCACGTAAATATTCTGGTTTTTCAGAAAAAGTATTACTTAACCAAGAAGAATCTTTTACTAACAAACATCCTATTTCATAAGGTTGAAAAAACCATTTGTGAGGATCTACAGTTAAAGAATCTGCGCGCTCAATTCCTCTTAAAATTTTACTTCCTTTTTTAGATAAAATTGCTGCGCCACCATAAGCAGCATCAACATGCATCCATAGATTTTCTTTCTCACAAATATCTGCGACATCATCTAACGCATCTACTGTTCCTGTATTTGTTGTTCCTGCAGTTGCTATGATACAAAATGGTTGATTTCCTTCTAATCGATCTTTTGCTATTGCGTTTTTTAGTTTGTTAAAACTAATTTTGAATTCTAAATCGGTAGGAATTATTCTAATTTGTTCTTTTTTAAATCCAAGAACACGAATTGCTTTTATATTTGATGAATGTGCTTGATCTGATAAATAAATAATGGCTTTAGAAAAATCATCCCCACATTTTATTCTTCTAGCAGTAGCTAAAGCGGTTAAATTAGCCATTGATCCGCCGCTTGTAAATATTCCGCCGCCTTTTGTTACCGGAAAATTAAACATCTTTAATAACCAATTCATTGTCACAATTTCTAATTCTGCTGCCGCTGGAGAAACAATCCATCCACCAGAAAAAATATTAAACCCTGTTGCTAAGGTATCTGCAAGTGTACTAATATAATTACTTGGTCCTGGAACAAAAGAAAACGATTTTGGGTGCGTTGTTAAATTACTATACGGAATTACATTTTGCATTACAAAATCTAATACCTCATTTGCTGGCATAGATTCATTTGGTGCTTCTTGTAAAAAAACAGCATCCATTTGCGCTCTAGAAGCCGATGATACTGGCTTTTGAGCTTCAATTGTGTCGTAATGTTCTGCTATTAGGTCTATAATTTTATAGCCATACGCTTTCATTTCTTCTTTTGTTAAATCAAATGGCGAATTCATTGCTTTGTAATTTTCTACAAAAATACAGCAACTTATATTTGTTATTAGAATAAAATGAAGTTTCTTTTATCAGTAAATAATAAGAATGAAACGCATTAAATTTCACTTTACTTTAAGTAAGAAGCAGTAATCTTTTCACTATTTTTGTTGAAAACTAGATTTCGATTGAAAAAAATTATTCTCTTTATTTTAATATTTGCCTCTTTTGCTAGCTTTTCCCAAGCTAAAAAGATTAAAATTATCTATGCTGGTTATACGGATTTTGATGATGCTAAATATCCTGGAGCAACTATTTTAACGATGGATGCAGATAGCTTAGTTAAAATTTATCATGATGGAGCAATTCTTACTTGTAAAAGAGCAATTGTATATAAAAAACGTAATTTCTTTAGAGCTTTTGGAAATGTTTTAATTAAACAAGGCGATACAATTACACAAACAAGCGATTATGTAGATTATGATGGAAATACAAAAAAAGCATTGTCTTGGGGAAATGTGGTATTGAAAGATCCAAAAATGACGTTGACTACTGATACGTTAAATTTTGATAGACAAAATCAGTTGTTGTTTTATAAAAATAACGCCATTATAAGAGATGAAACCAATACATTGAAAAGTAAAATTGGAAATTACTTTTTAGAAAATAAAAAGTTTATCGCCATCACAAAAGTAACGGTAACAAACCCAGAACATGTGTTGGAATCAAATCATTTAGATTATTATACAGATTCTTCAATTGCTTATTTGTACGGTCCATCAACCATTAAAGGAAAAGACAATACTATTTATACCGAAAAAGGATTTTACAATACTAAATCTGAGGTTTCTCATTTTGTAAAAAACTCAAAAATATTCTTTAAAGATAAAACTATTGAAGGCGATAGTTTGTATTATGATAAATATAAAGGATTTGCATCTGCAACTAACAATATTAAGTTTATAGATACCGTTCAGAATTTTATTGCAAAAGGAAATTATGCTGAGTTTTTTGAATTAAAAGATTCCGTTTTTATTGTTGATAGAGCTGTTGCTATTTCTTTAATGGATAAAGATTCACTCTACATTCATGGAGATACCTTATTAGTTACAGGAAAACCAGAAAAGAGAATAATGCGAATTTTTAATGATGTAAAGATTTTTAAAACGGACTTGCAAGGAAAAGCTGATTCGATTCATATGAATCAAACTACAGGAGTTACACGGATGTTTAAAAACCCTATTTTATGGTCTGGAAAAAATCAAATTACTGGTGATAGCATTCAATTATTAAACAATACAGAAACTGATAAATTAGATTCTTTAAAGATTTTAAATAATGCGTTAATTATTCAATTAGATACGATTATTGATGGCGTTTCTACCTACAATCAAATTAAAGGAAGAAATATGTTTGGGAAATTTATCAATGGAAAACTCAAGCATTTTTTAGTAAAAGGAAACGCAGAAGTTGTGTATTACAACAGAGGTGAAACCGGAGTTTTAGAAACCATTACCAAACAAGAATGTAGTTCTATTGAGTTTACCTTAGATGAAACCAACAATATAGAATCTGTAAAATACATTAAGAAACCTGAAGGAACTTCATATCCGCCAGAACAATTACCAACAAACGCAAGAACTTTAAAAGGATTTATTTGGCGAGAAGATGAACAGCCAAAAACAATAGAAGATATTTTTGTTGTTGGAGATAAAATTCCGAAGAAAAAGGAAATTAGCAATTCTAAAGATGTAAAAAAGAACTAATAATGAAATCTGATTTTTTTACATACCAAGCACAAACTTCTCCTCACCCACTTTCGTTAGAAATTTCTCATGCAAACGGAAGTTATGTCTACGATACAAATAACAACCCGTATTTAGATTTTATTGCTGGCGTTTCTGCAAATACATTGGGACATAATCATCCTAAAATATCAGAAGCGATAAAAAATCAAGTGGATTCTTATACGCACGTTATGGTGTATGGAGAGTTTATTCAGAAACCACAACTTGAATTATGCAAAGTCTTAGCAAATACAATTCCTGCTAAAAATTGTGCAGTATATTTAACCAATTCAGGAACAGAAGCAACTGAAGGTGCTTTAAAATTAGCAAAACGTTTTACTGGTAAAACAGAAATTATTGCTGCAAAAAATGGCTATCATGGAAATACACAAGGTGCCATGAGTGTTTGTGGTGTAGAAGAACAAAACAGAGCGTTTAGACCATTAATTCCTGGCATAAAATTTATAGAATTCAATAATCAAATTGATCTTGAAAAAATTACTTCAAAAACGGCTGCTGTAATTTTAGAAACCATCCAAGGTGGCGCAGGTTTTATAGAACCTACAAACAACTATTTACAGAAAGTAAAAGTAAAGTGTACAGAAGTTGGTGCCTTATTAATTTTAGATGAAATTCAATCTGGAATTGGACGTACAGGAACTTTTTGGGGTTTTGAAAATTACAATGTTGTTCCTGATATTATTGTAACCGGAAAAGGTTTGGGTGGCGGAATGCCAATTGGTGCTTTTATCGCTTCTCAAGAAATGATGAGTTGTTTAAAAAGCCATCCTAAATTAGGGCATATTACTACCTTTGGCGGACATCCAGTAATTGCTGCTGCTGGGTTAGCAACGATCACTGAATTAAACAATTCTACTCTTATCAAAGAAACACTTCGGAAAGAACAATTGATTCGAAATTATTTGAAACATCCTGCAATTAAAGAAATCCGTGGAAAAGGATTGATGTTAGCAGCGATTGTTGAAACTCCAGAAATTGCTTCTCAAATCATTTTAAAATGTTTAGACAAGGGTTTACTTCTATTTTGGTTGTTGTTTGAAGGAAAAGCCATTAGACTAACACCACCACTAACAATTTCTGACGAAGAAGTTAAAAAAGGTTGTGAACTCCTTTTAGGTGTTCTTGAAGAATTGGTTTAGTTTGTTCTAAATACTTTTTTTTCTGTTTATTTAGAAATGAACCCGATAGACATTGTATTTTTTTCGTAGATTTACAATGCTATGAATATCAAACATCCAAAAAAACCAGCTGTAGAGATACAAAAAACACGACACAAAAAAGAAGTGGTGCTACTTCTTCTTTTTCCGTATAACGATGCAATTATTGCCATACTAAAATCTTTAAAAGGCTATTATTGGAGCAATACACTTAAAGGTTGGATTACCAAATATACTGATGAAAAATTATCGGAAGTAAAAATCAACCTAAAAAATAAAGCCACAGTAGTGCTTGCTGCATCATTATTTGAAAACCTATACAAAAGAGGTGTAAAAACCCTGAGATCGCTCACAGAAGACAATAAAGAACTGATAAGAGCCTATGTAAAGTACCTGAAAGGAAAACGGTATAGTAAAAGCACCATACAAACCTATTTTACATTTATAGCTGATTTTATAGATTATACACAGCCTAAACCTTTGGTTGATTTAACGAATAGAGATGTCGAGTTATTTATTGAAGCTGTTTTTATTGCACGCGCATACAGCATCAGCACACAAAGACAATTTATTAGTGCTTTAAAATTATTTGTTTGTTTATATCCAGAATGTCACATCGATTCTTTTTTGTTAGAGCGACCTAAAAGATCAAGAATATTGCCAACAGTATTATCTCAAACAGAAGTAATTACCCTTTTACAAGTAACAAAAAACTTAAAGCACAGAGCAATTATAGCATTGCTTTACTCTGCCGGATTACGAATTGGTGAATTGATTTCTTTAGAATTAAAATACATTGATATTTCAAGAAGGCAAATTTTAGTTAAAAACGGAAAAGGAAGAAAAGATCGTTACGTGATATTAGCAAACAGCTTTTTACCTTTATTACAGAACTACCTAGCTACCTATAATCCTAGTCGTTTTTTTGTTGAAGGAAAAAATGGCGTTCGATATTCAGATAGCAGTATCAGAAAATTCTTACATCGGTCTACCCTGCTTTCAAAAATCAGCAAGAAAGTAACACCGCATACATTACGTCATAGTTATGCGACACATTTATTAGAAAACGGGATTGGATTGCGTCATATTCAAGAGTTATTAGGGCATTCAAAACCAGAAACAACAATGATTTACACACATGTTGCTAAAAAAGATTTATTAGATATTAAAAGTCCTTTAGATACTATTTTAGAATCGTTGGCAAAAGAAAACCCCCAGTCAAAACCGTTGTTGAATATTAAAAATTTTGATCTCGATTAAGTGTTGTTTTTCAAAAGGGTTCTTATTTGTTTTTTGTTTGGTGTTCTTTTTTTCTGTATATTAGTACTTCTTAAAAATTGCGCTATTTCTTTAAGAATTTTTTAATGATTGTATTGTATATTTTTAAGTTTGATAAAACGAACAAAAGCTCCTTTTATCCGGAAATCAGAATCAATAAACGAGAACTTTGTTCTCTATATAACCAGTTA
>JBDNGO010000122.1:0-13970 GCA_041689245.1 Flavobacteriaceae bacterium
AAATGCCTTGCAAAAAGTTGGATTGAATTACAGCATGAAAGGAGATTACAGAATAAACACTGTGGATTCTCTATTTTTTAAGCCAGAAATGTTTGAAACTGCAAAAGCCGGTGTGCAACATACCACATCTGCAAGTACAAATATGAAAGTGTTAAAATACTTTACCCTATCACCAAGCGCAAATTTTAAAGAAGTTTGGAATTGGGATTATATCAACAGATCTTATGACCCAACTACAGGAACAGTAATTAAAGAAAGAATTAATGATTTTAAAAGTTTTAGAGAATATACAGCAGGTGTTTCTTTAGGTACAAATATTTATGGAGTTTTTAATTTTAAAGGACGGTTAAAATCGATTCGACATACAATAAGACCCTCAATTACATATGGATATAGACCTGATTTTGCAGATAAATACAATCAACAAGTACAGAAAAGTGCTAATCCATTAGATCTTTTAACCTACTCTCCTTTTGAAGAAGGAATTTACGGAAGACCTGGAACAGGTTTGTCAAATTCTGTAGGAATTTCTATTAGCAATGTTTTAGAAGCGAAAATTGCATCAAAAGACTCTTTAGATACAGAAGATAAAAAAATAACTTTATTAAACAATTTAAACTTTAGTACTAGTTATAATATTGCGGCTGATAGTTTAAAATGGAGTCCCGTTTCTATGAATGCAGGAACTCGATTTTTTAAAGATAAATTGTCTATCAATTTTGGTGCAACTTTAGATCCTTATCAAATAAATGAAAATGGAATTAGAATTAATAAAATAAATAGTACCATTTTTAGACTTACAAGTGCAAATGTTTCTGCTAACATTTCGTTTTCGAGTAAAGATTTTGAGAAAAATGAAAAAGTAAAAACAAATACTACAAATCAAAATCAGTTTGGAGAGTCTTCAACGAATTACACGAATAAAAAAGATAAAAATATTAAAGAAACCAGCCTTTATAAAGCCACAATTCCTTGGAATATTAATATTGCGTATGCGATAAATTATGCTAATTACGGAGTTTCAAACAGCGGAATTGGCTCTAACTCCTTAATGTTTAATGGTGATTTAGAATTGTCTCCTAAATGGAAAGTGAGATATAGTTCTGGTTACGATTTTAAAAACAAAGGATTTACATATACTCGATTAGGTTTTACTAGAGATTTAGATAGTTGGAGTTTTAATTTTGATTGGTCTCCTTTCGGAAACAACAAATCTTATTACTTTAGAATTGGTGTAAACTCGAGTATGCTAAGCGATTTAAAATGGGATAAACGTAGTTTACCAGACAGATTATTATTTTAGGAATTAGGAAAAGTTAAAAAATTTAAACTACTATAACAATAAAACTTTGAAACTTTGAAACTTTGAAACTTAAGAAAAAATGAAAAAAATTATTACAACAACAAAAGCTCCGGCACCAATTGGTCCTTATAACCAAGCTGTTTTATCAGGGAACACGTTATACACTTCTGGTCAGATTGCAATAAATCCTGCCAATGGCGAATTGGTTTTAGATGATATTTCTACAGAAACCAAACAAGTAATGGAAAACGTAAAAGCGGTGTTGGAAGCTGCGGATATGACTTTCGAAAACATTGTGAAAACCTCTATTTTTATTTCTGATATGAAAAATTTTGGAGCTATTAATACTGTTTACGCAAGGTATTTTAACGAAGCAACTGCTCCTGCAAGAGAAACTGTAGAAGTTGCTAACTTACCTAAATATGTAAATGTAGAAATTAGTGTAATTGCTGTTAAATAAGTCACTTATTAAAAAACAAAAAGCCGTTTCGAATCATCAAAATGGCTTTTTGTTTCTATAAAATATTTTAATTTAAAGAAGCAGAATACTCTAGTAAATCTATTAATTTAGTAGAATAACCCATTTCATTATCGTACCAAGAAACAACTTTTACAAAATTATCATTTAAAGCAATTCCTGCATTTGCATCAAAAATTGAAGTTCTTATATCACCAACAAAATCTTGTGAAACCAATAATTCTTCTGTATATCCTAAAACACCCGCCATTTCATTTTCAGAAGCATGTTTCATTACTTTTTTAATCTCGTTATATGTTGCACTTTTCTCTAATCTAACAGTTAAATCTACCACAGAAACATCCATCGTTGGAACTCTAAATGCCATTCCTGTTAATTTCCCGTTCATTTCAGGAATTACTTTACCAACCGCTTTTGCTGCTCCGGTAGAAGACGGAATAATGTTATGAATTGCTGCTCTACCTCCTCGCCAATCTTTTAAAGATGGTCCATCAACTGTTTTTTGAGTAGCTGTCGTTGAGTGAACTGTAGTCATTAAACCTTCTACAATTCCAAAATTATCATTCAACACTTTTACAATAGGTGCTAAACAATTTGTAGTACAAGATGCATTAGAAAAGATAGCCTCTTCTTTCGTTAATTTTTTATGATTTACCCCCATTACAAACATAGGTGCATCTGGTGATGGAGCAGAAATTACAACTTTCTTTGCTCCTCCAATTATATGTTTATTTGCTTGTTCTAAAGATGTAAAAAAACCTGTACATTCCATTACAAAATCAGCTCCTACTTCATTCCACTTCAAATCTTCTGGATTTCTTTCGGCTGTAATTCTAATTTCGTTACCGTTAACAATTAATTTACCATCAACAACATCAACAGTACCTTTAAATGCACCGTGAACAGAATCGTATTTTAACATATATGCTAAATACTCTACATCTATTAAATCATTGATTGCTACTACTTGTACATTTTCTCTTTCTACTGCCGAACGAAAAGCTAATCTTCCAATTCTTCCAAAACCGTTAATTCCTATTTTTATCATTTATTTTTTTTAAATCGACATTATTTCCGACACTCTTAATAGTTCTTTATCTATCGTATGTCCGCCTTTTATAGCTTCTTTAATCTCTGTCGTTATTACTTCATTGTTTTTTAAACCAACCATCAAGTTTGTTTTATTTTCTAATAACAACTCTACTGCTTTAACGCCTAATCTACTTGCCAAAACTCTATCAAAACAACTTGGCGAACCACCTCTTTGCATATGACCGAGAACCGAAACTCTTACTTCGTATTCTGGCAAATTTTCTTCAACATATTTTGCTAA
This sequence comes from Flavobacteriaceae bacterium, assembly GCA_041689245.1. Classification (GTDB taxonomy): domain Bacteria; phylum Bacteroidota; class Bacteroidia; order Flavobacteriales; family Flavobacteriaceae; genus Polaribacter. The sequence goes on from JBDNGO010000122.1 coordinate 3,115, forward strand.
TTCATATACATTTTTTCCAGATTTATCTCCTTCTGCAACGACAACGATACTTGATGATTTCCCTGATATTCTACTTTTCTTCAATGATTCTAACATTCTATCTAATCCTAAGTTTTCTTCAGGAATTAAAATTTCTTCTGCTCCTGCTCCAACGCCTGCATTTAAAGCGATAAAGCCTGCATCTCTTCCCATAACCTCAACAAAAAACAATCTGTTGTGTGATGACGCTGTGTCTCTAATTTTATCAATTGCTTCTACTGCAGTATTTAAAGCGGTATCATATCCTATGGTATGAGAGGTTCCAAAAATATCGTTATCAATAGTTCCTGGAATTCCTATTATTGGAAAATTAAACTCTTCATTAAAAATCATAGCACCAGTAAAAGATCCATCACCACCTATAACAACGAGTGCATCTATTTGGTGTTTTTTTAATTGTTCGAATGCTTTTTTACGACCTTCAGGTGTTCTAAACTCTAAAGATCTTGCTGTTTTAAGAATTGTACCACCTTTATTAATAATGTTATTTACGCTTCTTGCTTTTAGCTCAATAAAATCGCCTTCAATCAGTCCTTGAAAACCACGATAAATACCAATAGACTCTTTTTTATAATACGAACAAGTTCTAACAACCGATCTTATTGCTGCGTTCATTCCTGGTGAATCTCCACCAGAAGTCATTACTGCTATTTTTTTAATATCTTTCATTTCTAATAGTGTAAAATTAAGTATTGTTAATCAATTTTGAAGAAAAAAAAACGAAAACGATTTCGGTATTTTATTTTAAAACATCTTTTTTACAGAAAATTTTTATTTCTAAAATACAAATTAATTTCAGAGTATTTATTGTTAATTCTTTTAATGAAGGTAAACTGATTTATTGCTCTGTCTAAATTATGGTTTTTATAGGATGTTTTATAATACTGATCCCCATTTAAGAAATCTGTAAAAAAACGCAAACCCATTATAAATGGCATTATTTTTATACTTATTGGCAGTAGCTTTATTTCTTGTTTTGTAGCACTTTTGAACTCTTGAAAAAAACCTTGTGTGTAACTTTTAAAAAACTCGAAATTAAATTCAATTATACTCGTATCCATTTCATCTTCGTTTGCTGTATTACAAATTGTTCTAATTGCATCACCATAATCGAAATGAAAAACTCCTTGCATTACTGTATCAGTATCAATTAAGCACAATGCCTTATTTTCTTTTGAGAATAAAATGTTCGAAATTTTGGTGTCATTATGTGTTACTCTCAACGGCAATCTACTGTGTTCAATTGCGTTATCAATCTGTAGCATTTCTCCGATGTATTCTTCAATAAAATCAATCAACTCTTTAGATTTATTTATGTTCTCTTTTGAGGCGTTTTGAAGTGCTGTTTTAAATTGATAATATCTTACAGTTACAGAATGAAAATCTTCTAAAATAGTATTGATTTTTGCAATGTCAATATCTTTAGTCAATTCTAAAAATTCGCCAGTAGCTTTTCCAGCTTCAAAAGCAATTTGAGTATTTTCTGCTTTTAAATAGGTTACAGAATCTTCAATAAAAATAGATGTATTCCATAAATTACCATCTTTATCTTCATAAAAAAAAGTATTGTCTTTTGCTTTCACAAAACACAATACTTTCTGTTGAATTTCTTGTTGAGATAAACGTTTTAACTTGTGTTTCAAATGATTACTAACACAAATTTTATTTTCGATTAACTCTTTAGATTTCGGAAAAACAGTACGGTTTATTTTTTGTAAAACGTACTGTGGTTTATGTGTAGTTTTAATTAAAAAAGTATCATTAATATGTCCAGAGTTTAATTCTTGAAAAGATTCAAATTTTGATTGAATTTTAAACTTATTAATGATGCTTTTCAACCTGTTTTCCATTACCAAAGCTTTGGTGGATATACAAATTGTTGTATTAATTCTTTTACTTTATTTACAACAACAGCCTTGTCTTCTTTGTACGTAACACCCATCCATTTTGCATCTGTACTTAACACTTTCATTTTCGCTTCATTCGTTTTTATTAAGTTATCTACAACCAAAGGCAAAAAGAATTCTGATTTTAATTGCTGATGATTTTCCTCTAAAAACGCTTCGAATTCTCTATCTAAAAAGTTTAAAAAAGTGGGTGTAAAACCAAAGAAATTCATAGATACAATCGTATCTCTAGACATTATTGCTTCTTTACCATCTTCGTCTCCAAAAACAATCTCATTCCCTTTTTTAGTGATTGCAGTTCTTTCTTTTATTTGTTGCAAATTATTGTTTTTATCTGCAAAAGTTTCTCCTCTAGAAACACTTCCGTTATCTGATAACGTATTATAAATTGGATACCCAACCATTGCATACTCTGTTGAACATTTATTAGCATTTTTTAAGAATAAAATAATGGTTTCAAAAGCATCTAAACCGTAAAAATCGTCTGCATTAATTACACAAAAATTATCTTTAATTACATCTTTAGCAACTAAAAGTGCGTGGGCTGTTCCCCAAGGTTTAATACGTTCATTTTTACTATATTTTTCTGGCACTTTAGACGTTTCTTGAATTGCGTATTCTACCTCTACTTTTCCTTTTAATTTTGCACCAAAATCGGTTTTCACTTCTTCTAAAATATCTTTTCTTACGATAAAAACAACTTTTGTAAATCCTGCTTTAATAGCATCAAATAAAGAAAAATCCATAATGGTTTCTCCATTTTCTGATATTCTGTCGAGTTGTTTTGTTCCTCCGTATCTACTTCCCATTCCAGCTGCTAAAATTACTAGTGTAAAGTCTTTCATTTTTAATTTTTGCTTTTTATTGATTTAAACTCAGTAAAACGATTTGTTTTTGCCGTTTTAACAGAGTCTTTTTTTATATTGATTTCTTCCTTCTTTTTTAATCCTATTTTTCTAAGTAAATCTGACAAATTATTAAAATCTACTTGATATGTTAAACCAATTCCTTGTGTATAACCTTCTTCTTCTGATGAGTATTGAATTTCGTTTTGACGATTAAAAATTACACCTCTAAAATTTCCTTTTTCGTTTAACATAATTTCAACTTTTACCTCTCCAACAACACTCGATTGTGTTTTTGATCCTACCGGCACTCCAACTTTTCCGTTTACCACAACTCTATTAGAAATTTGAGTACCCACAGAAACATTTACCAAATCATTATTTATAACATTATTAACATCCGTTTTATCAGTTATTTCATAATTTACATCAAATTGCACTTTACCATCTTCGCTACTAATTAAATCTGAAACTAAACTTGAAAGTGCGTTAGATGTTGTTCCTATAATTGCATTTGAACCATTAAAACTAGATTTATTTGGATTGTAAAAAGTGTTTAACGCCAGCAAATATAAAAATTGCTTGGTTTTTTCGTTTACATCATTGTCATTTAATTTAAATTCTAATTCAGAAGCAATAGTATTATTTACATTCGGAATTTCAATATCAAATTCTTGATTAGAATTAAACAATCCACCACTTATTTTTGTAATTAAATTTACTGGTATTTTTCTGCTAGAGTTAAAGTTTTCTAACAACATAGATGGATTTGCTTTTAATGTATAAACGGCAGTAATATTTAAATCTGCATCAGACGGACTTCCATTCCAGGATATTGTTCCTCCTTTATTTACATTAAATGTTTTATTTACTAAACCACCATATTTAAATTCATATTTTCCTTCATCAACAACAAAATTTCCGTCCATTATAAATTTCCCTCTGGTATCTATTTCTATTTTTAGATTTCCATTTCCTCTACCATTTAACAAACTACCATTAGATTTATCTATTGCTATTTCTGCTAATGCATCTTTTGTTACTTCTAAGTTGATATCTAATTTTAATCCTTTTAACGCATTTAACTCAAATTCTTCTATTTGTTTTTTTTCTGTACTATTTGTTTTGAAAGATTTAAATTGAATTAATTTATAATTATCTACCGTTTTTATATCATTTAAAGGAATTACAAATTTTGTGTTTGGGTTTGTAGTTGCGTTCACAACGATATCTAAATTATCTGTATATCCATAAATTTTTGCATTTCCTTTGATAAAAGCTGTCCCAAAATATAAAGATTCTTCTGTTTCTTCAGTATCTAACACAACCAGATTATTGGTTAAAATATTCAAATCCATATACCAAGATTTAAAATCTTCATGTCTAATACTTCCACTAAAATCTCCCCTAGTATTATATTTGGTGTCTAATAAATTAAGTTCTTCAAAAATAAAGTATTGATCTTCTAATCTAATTTTTGTGATTCCTTCAAAATCATAATCAATATTTAAATACGGAAATAATAAACCTGCATCTTTTAATTCTAATTCTCCTTTCATCTCAGGATTCCTTAAAAATCCTGTTACCTTAAAACGACCAGAAGCTTCACCTCTTATTTTTGATAAAACATCTTGACCTAAGGGACTAAATGCTTTTAATTGAAATTTATCTAAATTTACATTTAAATCAATTATTGGTCGTTGATTCGTAAAGTCAATAAATCCATTAGCAAAAATACTTTTACGGTTCGAGTGTTTTAATGTTAAGTCTACTTTATATTTTTCATAAGAATTATCACCTACAATGTTTAAATCTAAATCTCCTTGCTCAAAAGAATTTATTTTTAAATTTGAAACGGATAAGTTTCCTTTCGGACTATATTGCCCATCTTTTTGAAGAAAATCTAAGTTTCCGTTTAAAATACCATTCAAAGACAAACTATCTATTTCTGGTAAAAAGCTAGATAATTTCACCTTTTTAAAATTTATTTTTAACTCTTTTTGAGTTGAGTCTTTTACAACTCCTTGAAAGGTTATTTCTTGCTGATTTGACTTTAATTTAAAAGGACTAAAGTTAAATTCATTTTTCTTTAAATCGAAAACCACTTTACTATCTTTATTGTCTAGTGGGTTTATTTTCCAAATATTTTTTTCAAAATCGAAAGTAGATTTTTGTATTCCTAAAACTGATTTTTTTTCTTTATTAACCGTATAATAAAAATCCATATTAAAGGTTTCATTTATTGCTGTTGCACCTTTAAATTCTGATTTAAAAAACAAGGTATCGTTTTTTGTAATGTTTAATAAGTTAAATTTTGATGCTTTAAAATATTCCGTTGTTATTTTAGAAGCTGTTAAATGTGTATTATATAATTCACTTTTAGTATCCATTCTTAAATACACAGAATCTAACTCGTTACCATACGCTACAATTTTAGGAGAATTAAATGTTAATTTTAAAGCATTTGTATTGGTATTTATTTTTCCTCTTAAAGTGGTGTTTTTATCAATAAATATTTTTGGAAAAAATACATCTATAATTTGATTATAGATATTAAAATCAAATTCTAAAAATTGATTTGGTTCTACTTTATATGGATTGTAATTTGCATAAATACTTCCTAAAGCATTTTGAGTAATCGGTACTAACTCGCTAAATTTAAAATTTCCTTTCAACCAACCTTGAGCAATATCGTTTGACTCTGAGTTTTTATTAATATCTATTGTTTTTATATCGTCTTTAACAGTAGATGTTACTACAAATCTTTTAAAATTATATGTTTGTTTTGGACTAATATATTCTACGTTATTAAAAGTTGTTATTCCAATAATATCATCAAACGTATTACCAACTATATCAAATTCTAATTCTCCTTTTATTTTAGAAATGCTATCTCTTGTAAATAAATTAGTTTTTACCAAATTTGCATTTTCTATTTTTGCTGTAAAATCAAATTTATTTACTTTAGAAGAAAAATCTGCTAAACCACTAAATCTCATTTTTAGAAACTCATCATTTATATTTAAATTTCCGTTAAAAAGTTTGTTTTGAAAAAGTCCGTTTACATTTAAATCTTGATATGTATAATCGTTGAAATTTATTTTTTTAATAACTCCAATTATTCCTGTATTTATATTATCTATTCTAAACCCTGCTCCGTTTACATCACCACTTAAAGTTATCTTTCCAAAAAGTGGTTCATCAAAAAATTTACCAACATTAAAGTCTATTAATTCTACATTTCCTTTGTAGCTTGCATCGTCTATATTTGCAATATTTGTAAGTTTTAAATTTGCTTTTGTAGTTCCTATTTTGGATAAAACAACAACATTTAAATCTAACTCATTTTTGTTGATAAATGTTTTTCCTTTTAAGGTAAAATCACCCAATCTTTTAAATTCGGTTGGTAATGTTTTACCTAATAAATTTGGTAAAACACTTTTCAGCTCTTGATAATTAGCGGTAACGTTTTTTAAATCTCCTTCAAAAGAAAATCCTTTTTCGGTGTCAATTGCGTTAATAAATTTTAAATCTCCATTAATAATAAATCCTTCGTCAGAATTAATATCTAGTTGAGAAACTTTAAAATTATTAAGCGTTCCAATTAAGTTTCCATTTAAATTTAACACATCTTCTACACCAAACTCACCATAAAAATTACTTAAATCTTTTAAAGAAACCCTACTTTTAGTAAAAGCTGCTTTGATATTAACTTTATCATTAAAGAATTTTAAATTTTCCGTTTTATAAGTAAAAGAAATATCGGCGTTTAGTTTAGAAGTTTTAGTTTCTAACACTGTTTTCTTAAACAACATCTTGGTTTTAGTAAAGGTAAAATCTGTTGTTAGGTTGGTAACTTCTAATCCGTATTTTTCAATAAAATATAAGCCTCTAATTTTAGCTGTTACATTTGGTCCTAGAATTTTAAAATCACTTAAACTTCCTCCAACTTTTTTTGCAAAATAAGGCAAACTATCTTTTTTATTTAGATCTACCAACTTAAAGTTTAAGTTGTTTAGATACATACTAGAACTGGTTAACAAAAATGGTTCTGCTAAAGAATCAATTGGAGAACCATCTTCGAAACTTTCTACAAAAATTGATAAATTATCATTCGTTTCTCCTTTGTATGTTTTTAAGTGAAAATCAACTTCATCTAAAGAAACACTTCCTAAATTAATTTTACTATTTAAAACTTTCTTTGCATTTAATAAAGAAGTGCTTAATTTATTTAGAAAAATTAATGTGTCGTTGTGGTGATCTCTTATCTCAACTCCTTTTAATTGAACCGAGCCTAAAAAAGACAAATCGACTTTTTTAATTACAATATTTGTATTGTACGATTTTTTTAAACTTTTGGTCAAAGCTCGAGCCAATCTGGTTTGTACCCCCGGAATTGAAAATATAATACTTATCAAAAACAAGAATAGCAGCACATAAGCTAAAAATCTTACAAATATTTTAATCTTGTTTTTAATAATCAAATTTTTATCTAAAAGTGGAATAATCAGTGAATTCTAATCAAAAATATTGCCATTATTTGCAAAGAAAGTTGAAATTTTGATAACTATTGAATTTGAATCAATATTTTTGCACTACAATTTAAACCATTTTAATCTTTTGAGTCAAAAATCAATCTATATTTTAGGAATAGAATCTTCATGTGATGATACAAGTGCATCTGTAGTTTACAACGGTAACGTATTAAGTAATGTTGTGGCAAATCAAGAAGTACATTCTAAATATGGTGGTGTTGTACCTGAACTTGCTTCTAGAGCACATCAACAAAATATAGTTCCGGTTGTACAACAAGCCTTACAACAAGCAGCTATTAGTAAATCACAATTAAGTGCAATTGCGTTTACTCGCGGGCCAGGATTAATGGGTTCTTTATTAGTTGGCACTTCTTTTGCAAAATCATTGTCTTTAGGTTTAGCTGTTCCTTTGATTGATGTAAATCATATGCAAGCTCATATTTTAGCCCATTTTATTGAAGAAGAAAATGCTAAAATCCCACCTTTTCCATTTATTTGTTTAACAATAAGTGGAGGACATACACAAATTGTAAAAGTTAGCAATCATTTTGAAATGGAAATTTTAGGTGAAACTATTGATGATGCTGTTGGCGAAGCTTTTGATAAATCTGCGAAAATATTGGGATTACCGTATCCTGGTGGACCATTAATTGACAAATTTGCTAAAGAAGGAAATTCGAAAGCATTTGTGTTTACAAAACCAAAAGTAGGCGATTTAGATTTTAGTTTTAGCGGATTAAAAACTGCAATTTTATATTTCATTCAGAAAGAAGTAAAAGAAAATCCGAACTTTATCGAAGAAAACTTAGTAGATATTTGCGCATCTATTCAATATACAATTGTAGAAATTTTGATGGAAAAATTAAAAAATGCAGTAAAACAAACTGGCATTAAACATATTGCAATTGCTGGCGGTGTTTCTGCAAATTCTGAAATTAGAAACCGATTACAGTTAGCCGAAAAGCATTTTGGATGGACAACTTACATTCCGAAATTTGAATACACAACAGACAACGCAGCAATGATTGCTATTACAGGATATTTAAAATACCTTAACAATACGTATTCTGATATTGGCGTAACGGCGAAAGCAAGATTAAAAGTAACAGAATAAAAAAGCGAGCTAGTTTATGCTGAATTTATTTCAGTAACTGCTCGCTTTTTATTTTAATAAATTGTTTTTTATCCTAAAATATCTGTTAACACTTTTGCCAGTCTAATTCCGCCTTTTTGCAGCTGACTTCTTACCGTTTGAAAATGATCATACATATATCTATAACTTAGCTTTTCTCCAGTTTCTGCAGATTTGTAAACCATTTGCGCCAAACCTTTTGTTTCATTTACCCAATCTACAACAGAACCTTTTTGCAATTCTTTTATTTGAGCTTTACTTAATACATCTGTATTTGAAGCTAATTCTGAATAGGTCATATTAAAACTATCGATCATTTGGCTGTCCCAAATTCTATGCATATTTGTTCCACTATTAAACCAATTTACTTGAAAACCATTTCCGCCTTTATCGCTTAATCTTCCAACATGCATTGGTTGATGTAAATCGCCAATTAAATGTACTAACATTTTTAAGTAAAAAGATTTGTCTGCTTTTGTTGCATTTTTGTCTAAAAGAACTTGTTTACATTTTTCAATTCCTGTAACTAAATCTCCATTTGGATTTTTTGTTGACGATTGATAGGTTTCATCATCATTTAAATTTACAAAATGCCATGTATAAAAATCTCTGTATTTGCTATCCGATTTTATATCGTCCGCAAAAGTAGAAACCATCGCTAAAGTTTGTCCGTCTAATAATTCTTTAATTTTTCGCTGTATTTTTTTAGACAAATGGTTTGTAGCGATTTCTCCAACGGCTCTATGTCCTGTATTTCCCCATACAATTTTTGTTTCGGAATTTGTTACGAATGAAAAATTGCTGATAGACAGAAATGCTAGTATAAATAAAAAGTTCGTTTTCATTTTTTGTTCTTATGAAATTATGTTTGGCTAATTTATAAAAATATTAGGTTATAAATTTGGAAATGTCAAAAAAAAACATATACCTTTGTGATATCATTTTAATATCATAATAAAATAATCAAATCATGAGTAACGAAAAAAGTATAAAACCCGCAAACGGATATTTAATGTTCGTAGTAGTAATAGTGCTATTTATTGGAGGAATTTCAGCAACCATTAAATATGAAAATCCAGCTTGGTTGTTAGTCACATTAGCAGGTTTCGTTTCTATATTCGGATTTATTTTAGTAAATCCAAATACTTCAAAAGTAATTTTACTTTTTGGTAAATATATTGGAACCGTAAAAAGTAATGGTCTGTATTGGGCAAATCCCTTATACAAAAAAAGAACTATTTCTTTAAGAGCAAGTAACTTTGATAGTGAACGTTTAAAAGTAAACGACAAGTTAGGAAATCCAATTATGATTAGTACTATTTTAGTTTGGCGAGTTACAGACACTTATAAAGCAGCTTTTGATGTTGATAATTATGAGAATTTTGTTAGAGTGCAGACAGATGCAGCTGTTAGAAAATTAGCAAGTATGTATCCGTATGATAATTTTGCGGATGAAGGAACGGTAGAAGATATCACATTACGATCTAGTGTAAATGAAGTTAGCGAAGCATTAGAAAAAGAAATTGAAGAACGTTTATCTATTGCAGGAATTGAAGTTCTAGAAGCAAGAATTGGTTATTTAGCCTACGCACAAGAAATAGCAAATGCCATGTTAAAAAGACAACAAGCTACAGCAATTGTAGCTGCTCGTCATAAAATTGTTGAAGGAGCAGTTAGTATGGTAGAAATGGCTTTAGAAGAACTAGGTAAAAAGAATATTGTTCAGTTAGATGATGAACGTAAAGCGGCAATGGTTAGTAACTTAATGGTTATTTTATGTGGAGATAAAGATGCTTCGCCTGTATTAAATACAGGAACTTTAAGTCATTAAAATGATCTTAGTAATCCTTAAATTACTTGCTCTAGTTATCAGCTATATTTCAATACTATTAATTTCAATATTTAATTAAAAAGAATATAATATTAGGATTTCAAATCAAAAATAAAAAAGTACTCTTCATTGTGTTTGCAATTTGCATTGTATTAATAAGTGTTAGAGTTTTAATATTGACAAATAAATAGAAATGAAAAATAAAAAGACATGAAAGAATATAAAGTAGTACAACTAAAATTAGGTTTAAGAAATCGTGTTCAAATTTTTGAAGATTTATTAAATCAATATGCTAGAGAAGACTGGAGTGTTGTGAATATACCTCAAGGTTGGTCTGTAGTGGTTTTTGAAAGAGATAAAAATAGATAATGAGAATTTTTAAAGAAGAACAACGTTTTACACAAACATGGCTATTAGTTTTAATAGTTATAAGTATAATAGCTCCAATCATTATAATTATTAAAGAGTTTTCTAAAGAAAATTCTACGATGAGCATGAATGAGTTTATTTTTTCAATTGTACTATTGCCTTTATGTATTGCTCCAATTTTCTTCTTTAAATTAAAAA
>JBDNGO010000123.1:0-10409 GCA_041689245.1 Flavobacteriaceae bacterium
AATAGGTGGGAGAGTAGGTCGCTGCCTTTCTTTATATTGTTTATCTTGAACTTGTTTCAAGAACTCAATATTAATACATTAGTCCTCAATCATTAATGATTGAGGACTTTTTTTTTGCTTAAAATTAAAAAAGTTTATTTTTATTGAATGAGATATCAGTTTACATATTTAGTAAAGATTCAGTTTTTGGGATTTAGATTTCATGGATGGCAGAAGCAAAACAATGTGAAAACCGTACATGATATGATTGATAAGACGTTAAGTTTTGTCTTTAAAAACAATCAGAAATATAAAACAATTGGTGCTGGTAGAACAGATGCAAAAGTTTCTGCTTCTAAATATGGTTTTCAATTATTTGTGGATTTTGAAGTCAATAAAGAAGAGTTTTTAAAATTATTCAATTTGAATACTACTGCAGATATAAAAGCTTTATCAGTTCAAAAAGGATCATCAGCATTTAATATTATACAATCACCGAAAGTAAAAGAATATCACTATTATTTTTCTTTTGGTGAAAAGCCACATCCTTTTAGCGCTCCTTTTTTAGTTGGAGTTAATGAAATTCTTAATGTAGATTTAATGGTAAAAGGAGCTGAATTATTTGAAGGAGCCCATTATTTTCATAAATACTGTACAAAACCTTCAGAGAAAACAGTTTTTAAGCGAGTTATTGATTCTTGTAGAATTGTTGAGAATACTATTTTACAAGCAAACTTCTTTCCTAAAGAAAGCTATATTTTAAAAGTGAAGGGCAAAGGGTTTTTACGGTATCAAATTAGATTAATGATGGGAGCTTTATTTGAATTAGGAAAAGGAAATATTGATTTGGAGTGTATAGAAAATTCCTTAAAAGAAAATAATGATAGAAATTTCTTGAGAGAAATTGCTCCGGCTTCTGGATTGCAATTGTATGATATTATTTTTGAAGAGTATTAATTGAAACTAGATTATGCGTAAGGGATTGGAGCAATTGTTTGAGCTCTTTGATGAAGCATGAAAAAAAAGCGAGTGCGAAAAGCCCGACCGTTTTTTCGGTTACGCCCAAAAAAAAAGCTCATTTTAAAAATAAACTTTTAGTTTTAGTACTGTGAGATTTATTGTTTCGATTCTAAATGATACTTTGTGATTAATTTGTTAAGAATTAAATAGATATTAACCTTTAATTATTCCACGAGAAATTACAATTTTCTGAATTTCAGAAGTGCCTTCATAAATCTGAGTAATTTTTGCATCACGCATTAAACGTTCTACATGATACTCTTTTACAAAACCATTTCCTCCGTGAATTTGAACAGCTTCAACAGTGTGTTCCATAGCAACTTTTGATGCATATAATTTTGCCATTGCACTAGACATGTCGTAATTGTTTCCTTGATCTTTATCCCAAGCAGCTTTTAGGACTAGCATTCTTGCGGCTTCAATTTCTGTGTGCATATCTGCTAATTTAAATGCAATTGCTTGATGATTGCAAATTTCAGTACCAAATGATTTACGTTCTTTAGAATATTTCAAGGCTAATTCATATGCTCCTGCAGCAATTCCAAGAGCTTGAGCAGCAATTCCGATTCTCCCACCCGAAAGTGTTTTCATCGCAAATTTAAATCCAAACCCATCTTCACCAATTCTATTTTCTTTAGGAACTTTAACATCATTAAATTGTAATGTATGTGTATCACTTCCTCTAATTCCTAATTTATCTTCTTTAGGGCCAACATGAAATCCTTCCATTCCTTTTTCAAGGATGAAAGCGTTAATTCCTTTGTGTCCTTTATTTTTGTCAGTTTGAGCAATTACTAAATAAACATCAGCTCTACCACCACTTGTGATCCAGTTTTTCGTTCCGTTTATGACATAATGATCGCCTTTATCAATTGCAGTTGTACTTTGAGAAGTAGCATCAGAACCAGCTTCTGGCTCAGATAAACAAAAAGCACCAACAAATTCACCAGTTGCTAATTTTGTTAAATATTTTTGTTTTTGCTCTTCATTTGCATAGGCCTCTAATCCGTAGCAAACCAAAGAATTATTTACCGAAACAATTACAGAAGCAGATGCATCAATTTTAGACAATTCTTCCATAATTAATACGTAAGAAATTGCGTCCATTCCGCTTCCGCCATATTTTGGATCTACCATAATTCCTAAAAAACCAAGGTCTCCCATTTTTTTTACTAATTCGTTTGGAAATTCTTGTTTATTGTCTCTTTCAATAACTCCAGGGAACAATTCTGTTTGTGCAAAATCACGAGCAGCATCTCTAATCATTAAGTGCTCTTCGGTAAGATTAAAATCCATTTATAGTAGTATTATTATATTCGTAAAGAATGTGTTCAAAGATACATTTTTAGTAATAAATTATCAATAAAGTTTTATTATTTTTACAGATATGAGCGATGAGAAAATTAATATAATTGGTTTAATGTCTGGAACTTCTTTAGATGGTTTGGATATTGTATATGTTACGTTTGATAAGAATACGTATAAAAATTTTAAAATTCAGCATTCAGAAACAAAACCGTACTCTAAATTTTGGAAGGATAAATTGTTAAAAGCTATTCATAAAACGGATGAAGAATTAAAAGAATTAGATAAAGAATATGGAGAATTAATTGCTGTAAAAGTCAACGATTTTATCAAAGAGAATAATATAATAGGGATTGATTTTATTGCTTCTCATGGTCATACAATACTACATCAACCAGAAAAAGGAATTACCTTACAAATAGGAAATGGGCAAATAATAGCAAGTGAAACTCAGAATAAAGTAGTTTGCGATTTTAGAACGCAAGATGTAAAACTAGGCGGACAAGGTGCACCTTTAGTTCCGATTGGAGATGAGTTTTTGTTTCCTCAATATGATGCTTGTCTAAATTTAGGCGGATTTGCAAATGTTTCTTTCAGAGAAAATAATAAAAGAATAGCTTTTGATATTTGTCCTGTAAATACGGTTTTGAATTATTATGTACATACATTAGGTTTTGATTTTGATGATAAAGGGCATTTAGCTTCTTCTGGAACTGTACATATTAAATTATTACAAGAATTAAATTCATTAGATTTTTACAAAAGGAAGTACCCAAAATCTTTAGGATTAGAATGGGTTCAGTCAACTATTTTCCCTGCAATTGATTCATACAATATAGAAATAAACGATATTTTAAGAACATTTATTGAGCATGTTGCAATTCAAATAGCTACTTCTACTAAAAAATGTAAAAACCTTTTTATAACTGGCGGAGGAGTTTTTAATGAGTTTTTAATAAATAGAATTGTGCATCATTCGAATTTAGAAATCATAATTCCAGATTCTCAAATAATTAATTATAAAGAAGCATTCATCTTTGCTTTTTTAGGGTTGTTAAGAGTTGATAATCAGGTGAATTGCTTAAGTTCTGTAACTGGAGCAAAAAGAGACCATAGTTCTGGCGTTATTTTTCTGCCATAGTTTTTTTTAAAAGAGTATTATTTTTGTTTGGACAATCATTTTTTTGCATTAAGTTTGTCAATAAGAGATTTAGATAACTTCTGTATCAAAATTTTAAATCAATAAAAATGAACCAACTTTAACTGCTATTAATTTTATTAAAAATAAAAAAGAATTAAAAATTAAATTATTAGCATCATAGAATGAAAGACTTATTAAAAAAATACGAAAACAAACAACCAGAAATAGTTTTTAATTGGAAAGATCCTGAAACATACGCAGAAGGATGGACCGTAATTAACTCTTTACGTGGAGGAGCTGCCGGTGGTGGAACAAGAATGCGTAAAGGCTTAGATATGAACGAAGTTTTGTCTTTAGCTAAAACCATGGAAGTAAAGTTTACCGTTTCTGGACCCGCAATTGGTGGTGCAAAATCAGGAATAAATTTTGATCCAAACGACCCAAGAAAAAGAGGGGTTTTAGAGCGTTGGTATAAAGCCGTTACACCGCTGTTAAAACACTATTACGGTACTGGTGGAGATTTAAATGTAGATGCAGATAAAGACGTAATTCCGATTACAGAAGATTGTGGTGTTTGGCATCCTCAAGAAGGTATTTTTAACGGACATTTTAAACCAACAGAAGCTGATAAAATTAATAGAATTGGTCAATTGCGTCAAGGAGTAATTAAGATTCTTGAAGACAAAAAATTTTCACCAGATGTATCTAGAAAATATACCGTTGCAGATATGTTAACAGGATATGGTGTTGCAGAAGCGGTAAAGCATTATTATAACATTTATGGTGGTTCTATTCAAGGAAAAAAAGCCGTTGTTCAAGGCTTTGGAAATGTAGGGTCGGCTGCGGCGTATTACCTAACGCAACTAGGAGCTAAAGTAGTTGGGATTATTGATAGAGATGGAGGATTGATAAACGGAGCAGGATTCACTATGAATGAGATGACTGATTTGTTTTTAGGGAAAGATGGAAATAAATTGGTTTCAGAAAATATGATTCCTTTTGATGAAATAAATCAAAAAATTTGGTCATTACCAGCTGAAATTTTTGTTCCGGCAGCAGCTTCAAGATTAGTATCGAAAGAACAAGTTACTCAAATGATTACTGCTGGATTGGAAGTAATTTCTCCTGGAGCAAATGTGCCATTTGCAGATAAAGAAATATTTTTTGGGCCAATAATGGAATATACAGATGGGCATGTAAGTTTACTTCCAGATTTTATTTCTAATTGTGGAATTGCAAGAGTTTTTGCATATTTAATGGAGTCAAGAGTGCAATTACCAATGCAAGATGAAGCTATTTTTAAGGATACTTCAGAAACGATTAGAAAAGCATTGGTAAATACATTTGAGAAAAATAATAGTAAAAAAGAGATTTGTAAAACAGCGTTTGAGATAGCGTTAAAACAGTTAATTTAATATAGATATAATTATGGAGACGATTATTATTATGGTGTTTGTAGTAGGTTATTTAGCCATTACTTTAGAACACAATTTAAAAATAGATAAATTAATACCAGCGCTTGTTATGATGGCGGTTTGTTGGGCTTTAGTTGCTTTGAATGTAGATCATTTTTCTAATTGGTTTGATTCGGCTAAACATGCTTTAGTTGATAACTTTCCATCTTTATTGCATGAAGATAAAATGCATTTAGTAGAAGAAACATTATTGCATCATTTAGGTAAAACCGCAGAGATTTTGGTGTTTCTATTAGGAGCAATGACTATTGTAGAAATTATTGATTACTTTGATGGGTTTTCTACTATAAAAGGATATGTAAAAACAAAAAGTAAAAAGAGAATTCTTTGGATTTTCTCTTTCTTAGCATTTATACTTTCAGCTATTATAGATAACTTAACTGCAACTATTGTTTTAATTTCTATTTTACAAAAAATAATTCCTAAAAGAGATGACAGAATTTGGTTTACAGGTCTTGTCATAATTGCTGCAAATGCTGGTGGAGCTTGGTCTCCAATTGGTGATGTAACGACAACCATGTTATGGATTGGTAAAAAAGTTACTGCAGGAAAATTAATGGAATATTTATTAATACCTTCTTTATTATGTATGGTAGTTCCTTCTTTTATCGCCAGCTTTTTACCAGCTTTTAAAGGCGATATTGAAAGTGTTTCTTCAGAAGAAGATTCAAAACCAAAAAGTAAGTACAGTGGTACAATGTTATATTTAGGTCTAGGAGCTATCGTTTTTGTACCAATATTTAAAACAGTTACTCATTTACCACCTTATGTTGGTATGATGTTGTCACTTGGTATTGTTGCAACTTTTGCAGAAATATATAGTAGAACAAAATTTTCTATGACAAGTTATGATAATGAAGAGTCTGTTGCGCATGCCCATCACAGTCCAATACATAGTTCTTTATCTAAAATTGAAATGCCAAGTATTTTATTTTTCTTAGGTATTTTAATGGCTGTTGCAGCCTTAGAATCACTAGGGATTTTATTCAACTTTGCATCGACACTTAAAGAAACAATTCCAATGATGGGAACAGAATTACATCATACAGGTGTTTCTGATTTAGTTGTTATGTTATTAGGAGTTGGATCTGCGGTTATTGATAATGTACCTTTAGTAGCAGCAAGTTTAGGAATGTTTTCTGAACCAATAGACAATGAATTATGGCACTTTATTGCATTCTCTGCAGGAACAGGAGGATCTATGTTAATTATCGGTTCAGCAGCAGGAGTTGTTGCAATGGGAATGGAAAAAATTGATTTCTTTTGGTATCTTAAAAAAATATCATGGCTAGCGTTAATTGGCTTTTTAGTTGGGTCATTTGCTTTTATGCTGATTAGGTAATTTTAAAAATATAAGCCCGAGATTTTCTCGGGTTTTTTTAAGCAATTTTTAAAAAGTAAATTCGTTTAGTTTACATAAATCTTTAATTTAATATAGAATATGTTATTATTTATTCAAGAAAATATTGATACAGTTACAGAAGTAATTTCAGAAGAAAAAACATTATCAATTTATAAATTGATCATGGAAAGCGGAACAGGAGGAAGGTTAATAATAGGAATATTATTCGTTTTATTAGCGGTTGCATTGTATATTTATTTTGAGCGATTTTTTGCAATCAAAGCAGCTTCTAAAGTTGATGAAAATTTCATGAATCAAATTAAAGAGTATGTGTCTGAAGGAAAATTAGACGCAGCTAAAGATTTATGCAAAAAAACAAATTCACCAACGGCAAGATTAATAGGTAAAGGAATTTCTAGAATAGGAAAACCCTTAGACGATATTAACAAAGCCATAGAAAATTCTGGTAAATTAGAAATTTATCAATTAGAAAAAAATGTTAGCGTTTTGGCAACAATTGCTGGTGCAGCACCAATGATTGGTTTTTTAGGAACAGTTGTTGGGATGATTGTTGCAATTCACGAAATCGCTAATTCTGGAGGACAAATAGATATTAAATTATTGTCTGACGGATTATATACGGCAATGACAACAACTGTTGCAGGATTAATTGTCGGGATTATTGCTTATATAACCTATAATCACTTAGTGGTAAGAACAGATAAAATAGTTTATAAAATGGAAGCAACATCCGTTGAGTTTTTAGATTTGTTAAACGAACCAGTATAAATGAGTTTAAAAGTTAGCAAGTTGAAGGTTTATAAAGTTAAACTTTTTTACTTTAAAAACTTTTCAGCTTTAAAACTATTTTAAAATGAACTTAAGAGGAAGAAATAAAGTCAATCCAAATTTCAATATGTCATCAATGACAGATATTGTTTTTTTGTTGTTGATATTTTTTATGTTGACTTCTACGTTGGTTACCGTAAATGCAATCGATATTTTATTGCCAAAAGCTGGAGGGAAAACTGAAAATAAAACATCAATCTCCGTTTCAATTACAAATAAATCTTTATTTTTTATTGATAAAACAGAAGTACGTGAAATCAATTTAGAAAATGAAATTTTAAAACTTGTTGGTGCTGATAAAGCAAAAACAGTTGTGATAAGAGGAGACAAAGATGTTCCTTATAAAAATGTGATGAAAATTATTGACATTGCAAATCGGAATAAATTAAAAATGATTTTAGCCGTAAAAGGGAAATAGATTTTTTGACTAAAGAGAGAAGAGAGAAGAGAGAAGAGAGAAGAGAGAAGAGAAAAGAGAAAAAAAAGAACTTCATAATTGAGTTTTAAAAAAGAAAATCAGCGTATGAAAATGACGAAGAAGGGGTTTATATTTACTCAGAATGGCAAGTAAATAGAATGAGGGTTTGTGTAAATTGAAAAAAATAAAGAGGATTCGAAATATTAAACCGACCTACTTTTCGTTTCTGTAGAATTCAAGTTTTAGAAGCGTATAAGCATCCAAAGAACAAAGTGGTCTGGATGTGTTCGTGGAAAAAAAAGCTAGAATTCGAATAAACTAAAATAAGTCTTGATTTTTGTAACTTTTTATCAAGAAAAAGTTACAATAAATTGAATTTTAAAAAAACTATAAATAATTTAATGTCTGGTGTAGTAGGCGATTACGTCAATGGAGTCGGAATCAAGAAGTAAATAAGGATAATGCAAATATTAGAAACAACACATAAAAGAAAATCTGCCGTCATTACTTTGATACTTCTTGCTTTAATTTTAGTTGGAATTTTCAGTTTCGGAATGCAGTATATAGATCCACCACAAGAATATGGATTGGCAATTAATTTTAGCGATTCAAATATTGGTAGCGGAGATCCAGTTGAAAAAACAAAAGCAACTTCTGAAGTAAAAAAAACTGAAGAACAAGTTGAGAAAAAAGAGGAAGTAATTCCAACAGAAACGATAAAAGAAAAAGTCATTACTCAAGAGGTTAAAGAGGCACCTATTTTAGAAAAATCAAAAAATAAAAAGGTAGAAAAACCTATTGAACCAAAAAAGAAAATTGAGAAGGCTAAAGAAATTCCTAAACCAAAACCATCTAAAGCAACACAAGATGCGTTGAATAATTTATTAAAAGGGAATTCTAAGGACGGAGAAAATAAAGGTGAAGGAGATGAGGATAACCCAGGTTTAAAAGGTGATAAAAATGGGGACCCAAAATCTACAAAGTATTACGAGAATAATGGAAGTGCCGGAGATAAAAATTACAATTTAGCGGGTAGAAATGCATTGTCTAAACCCATTGAAAAACCTGAATGCAACGAAGAGGGAATTGTAGTTGTTAGCATTGAAGTAGATAATACTGGTAAAGTGATTAAGGCTACGCCAGGAGTTAAAGGGTCAACAAACACAGTAAAATGTTTATTAGATCCAGCAAAAGCGGCAGCGTTGAAAACAACATGGAATGCAGATCCGAACGCACCAAATAAACAAAAAGGAACTATAATTTACCGTTTTTCTTTATCAGAATAAATGACGTATCAAGAAACATTAGATTGGTTGTTTTCTAAATTACCAATGTATCAAAGACAAGGTAAAACAGCATTCAAAAAAGACTTAACTAATATTTTAGCGTTTTTGAAAGTATTAGAGTTTCCAGAAAATAAATTCAAAACAATTCATGTTGGTGGAACAAACGGAAAAGGCTCTACAAGTCATATGATTGCATCAATTTTACAGGAAGCAGGATATAAAGTTGGCTTATATACATCACCACATTTAAAGAGTTTTACAGAAAGAATAAGGATAAATGGTAAAGAAATAGATAGAAATTTTGTTGTAGATTTTATTAAAAAACACAACTTTTTTCTAGAAAAACAACAACTTTCTTTTTTTGAAATGACAGTCGGAATGGCTTTTGATTATTTTGCATTTGAAAAAGTTGATATTGCAATTATAGAAGTTGGTTTAGGAGGTCGATTAGATTCAACAAATACTATCACTCCAGAAGTTTCTGTAATTACAAATATAGGATTAGATCACACGCAATTTCTTGGAGAAACATTGCCCGAAATTGCATTTGAAAAAGCAGGAATTATTAAAAGTAATGTACCAGTTGTTATAGGAGAAAGACAAAAAGAGATAGAAACTATTTTTATTGATAAAGCAGAAGAATTAAAAGCTGAAATCTTTTTTGCATCAGACTCAATTCAAGACTATAAAACAGATCTGTTGGGTGATTATCAGAAGAAGAATGTAAAAACAGCTGTTACGGCAATACACAAATTAAAGGGTTTTAACGTCACTAAAAATCAACTTAAAAAAGGGCTTTTAAACGTTGTAAAGTATACTGACTTAAAAGGAAGATGGCAAATTTTACAAGATTCACCAAAAGTTATTTGTGATACAGCACATAATAAAGAAGGTTTAATATTAGCGATGAATCAACTTCAAAAAGAAGTTTATGATAATTTGCATATTGTTTTAGGTTTTGTTTCAGATAAGAAATTAGAAGATGTTTTAGGGCTGTTTCCTAAGAAAGCACATTATTATTTTTGCTCACCAAACATTCCAAGAGCTTTAAATGTAGATGAATTAGAAGAAAAAGCGAAAGAGTTTGATTTATTTGGGAAAAAATATAGTTCTGTAAATGAGGCATATAAATATGCAAAGGAAAACTCAGAAAAAAAAGATATAATTTATATAGGAGGAAGCACATTTGTAGTTGCTGAAGTTTTATAAAAAAAAGCAAGTAAATTCTTGCAGAATGTAAAAACTGTTTTATATTTGCATCCGCTAAGGGCAATTAGCTCAGTTGGTTCAGAGCATCTCGTTTACACCGAGAGGGTCGGGGGTTCGAATCCCTCATTGCCCACATCAATCACAATCCTGATGATTTTTCATCAGGATTTTTTGTTTTTAAAAAATTAGAAGCTCGCTTCATAATTTTTTAAAAACAAAAAAGACTACATGAGCGAAGCTCATGAGGATTGTATTTGCAGCCGAGGTCTTAGAGGGATGCACGCTTGCCTGGGAAAGGCGAGAAGTGAATCCCTTCTGTATTTTAGAATCTCTTCAGGTGTTTTCAAACAAAAAACAAATTCAAGCAGTGTGCGTAGGATTGTAT
>JBDNGO010000124.1:0-11052 GCA_041689245.1 Flavobacteriaceae bacterium
AAAGTTTGTTGACCGATTTGTTGACCTAAGATATGAAATAAAATCAAATAATTGAATAGTATAAAAAGAAAAAAACTCTGTAAACATATAATTTACAGAGTTTTAGCATAAATTGCTTTTTTAAAAGCGGTCTGGACGGGACTCGAACCCGCGACCCCCTGCGTGACAGGCAGGTATTCTAACCAGCTGAACTACCAGACCGTTGCTGTTAGCGGATGCAAATATAAGTCGGATTTTAATATTTGCAAAAGAAAAAGAAAAAAAATTACAAAAACTTTCTGCGGCTTATTAAGTAGCTTGTTAAAACTGTTCCAAACCCATCATTACTGTTAACGGGAACATAATCTATTTGATATTGCAAACATTTTAATTTCAACTCATTAAAGTAGTTATGTACCTCTTTTTGATAGGCTTCTTTGATGTTTGATGTGTAAATATTAAGCTCGTTACCAGTCTCAACATCTACAAATTTTTTGGGTGAATTTTCAAAATCAAAATCTAATTCGTGCTGTTTGTCATAGGTATGAAACAAAACAACTTCGTGCTTATTATATTTTAAATGACGTAACGCTTCAAACAAAGCCTCTTTATCTGTATTTGTTTGAAACATATCTGTAAATAGAAATAGTAACGAACGTCTATGAATTTTTTTGGCAATTTCATGTAAAAATTGATAGGTTTCTGTCGTTGATTTTGGGTCAGAATGTAATAATTTTTCTAGTTCATGTAAAATCATTTTTCTATGACGATCACTTCCTTTTTCTGGCGCATAGTATTCATAAGAGTCAGAATAAATACTTAATCCAACGGCATCTCGTTGACGTTTTAAGATTTCTGATAATGAAGCAGCAGCAACAGCAGCAAACCCTATTTTATTTAAGTTTCCAATAGTTTGTTTTTTAATAATTGGATAATGCATTGATGCTGAGTTGTCAATGATAATATGACAACGAAGATTAGTTTCTTCTTCATATTTTTTGGTGTATAATTTCTCTGTTTTTGCAAATAATTTCCAATCAATATGACGCGTACTTTCTCCGTTATTATACAATTTATGTTCAGAAAATTCCACAGAAAATCCATGAAACGGACTTTTATGCATTCCTGTAATAAAGCCTTCTACTACTTGTTTGGCAAGTAACTCTATATTACCAAGAGAATTTTGTTGAAATTGATTTTCTAAATTCACTCTTTAATTTCTTGCGCTCTAAATAAATCATCAACTGTTTGCAATAATTTCATTTTTAATATTGGATTGTAATTTGGGTTTTCTTTCAAAAAAGTTTGAACGATATCAGCTGCTTCTTTAGAACTATATTGTCCAACAGAACTACTCAACCACCCTTTAGGAAAGAAAATATCTCCTGTTAATTGTATCTCTTCTAATATCTCTAAACAGGATTTAAAATGTTTTATTCCCGATTTTTGTCTCAATGGATGATGTAAATTACCTAATGCTGTTTGTACCCAAGATTCTTTTTCTCTGTTTTCTTTTTGTAGAAGTGAAATCATAAAATTATCTCTCACTTTTTCATCATTAGAAAGTGAAGGTGACAACCATTTAAAACGCTCTAATCTATCTGGATTGCTAATTCTTGTTTGTTGTATTTCAAGAATTTGATTGGCTTTTGGATGTTGATAAATTGCTAATTGTGATGCAATACCTTCATAATCATTTTCATTTAAATAAAGGTTTTTTATAGTTTTATTTTTTGTCCAAATACTGTACAAAGTTTCTTTTCCTTTTTCTGAAATGGCAATAGAACTATACAACTCAAACAATGTTTTTTTTATATTTACCGGAATGTTAGATTCTAGAAGTTTTAACAGGCTCCCTTCTAATATTTGCTGATTTCCCGCTCTTTGTTTTTCTGTGAAAAAAGTCCAATAAACATTCACAATTCTTCCTGAAAGATAATTAGAAATTAATTCGTTTTTCTCTATTAACAACCCGTTTAAAAAAGTTGTAAAAGCAGCATCAGAAGTTATTTTTTTATTCAAAAAATTCTCGTATAAATTTATATACGCGTATCCTCTTGCTAATTCGTCTTTTAGATTTTGTATTTGACTAATTAAATTAATATCAACAGGGAAAACTCCATAACCAAAACCATCATAATTGTAAATGACTTGCGTTGGTTTTTTTAACCCTACTGCTTCTTTAAGATCAAACTCTTTATCAGAAATAATTACATTAAACGTTTTGATTTCATCATCATAAACAAATCCAATTTTAAAAGATTGTGTCCATAATTTATCGGTGTCATCTTCAGATTTTTGATGAATTTTAAAAGAAACTACTTTTCCGTTTTCATACTTTATATCATCCGTAACTATTGGTCTTCCAAAACTATTCACCCAAACTTCACTCCATTTTTTAATATCTTTTGGAGATTTTTTATCTAGAATACTTACCAATTCATTCCAATCGGCATTTGTATTTGCGTAGGTTTTTATGTATTCTTGAATTCCTTCTTTAAATGCATCTTTTCCTAATATATTTTCTAACTGACGCATCATAATTGGTGCTTTGTTATAAATAATTCTCCCATACAATGAACCTGCATTTTTTAAATTTCCTAAATACTGTCTAATTGCATTTGTTCCTTGTGTTCTGTCTTCTGAATAAGCGCTAGGATAATGCGTCATTGCAAATTGTAACGCATGATTTACATTTGGAAAAACGGGATTCATTATTTTATCAGCCATAAAATTGGCAAATACTTCTTTCATCCAAACATCATTAAACCATTTCATCGTAACTAAATCTCCAAACCACATATGTGACGTTTCATGAGCTATTAATTTTGCTCTTCCTAGCTTTCTGTTCTGGGTTGCATTTTTATCTAAAAACAAGCTAGATTCTCTATACTGAATTGCTCCAACATGCTCCATTCCTCCGTATTGAAAAGGAGGAATTGTAACAAAATCCATTTTTTGAAAAGGAAATTTATATGCCGTGTAATCTTCTAAATAATCTAATGCCTGTTGATGAATTTTAAAGATCTCATCAACACTTTCAGCTATTTTTTCTTTGTTATTTTCTCTATATAACAATCGCATATCAAATGCTCCAGGATTTTGAATTGCTTCACTAAATTTACCAGCAACAAATGAAAATAAATACGTGCTCATTTTATCTGTTTCGTTAAAACGATGCTCAATAAATTCGCCTTTGTCTAGTTGTTCTTTTTCAATAGCGCCACATAAAACCTTCCAGTCTTTTGGAGCAATAATTGTAAGCGAATAATTTGCTTTAATATCTGGCTGGTCAAAACACGGAAACAAAGTGCTTGCTCTGTCTGGAACTAATAAGGTGTATAAAAATTCGTCATTTCTATTTAGTGATACTTCTCCTGCGAGAAAATTAATTTCAATACTATTATCGCCTTTTAATACGTGTTTTTTTGAAATTATTACGTGTTCATTTTCATGTTTTATATCGATTTCCCTTCCGTTAACATATATTGTTTTTATGTTCGATTTTTTCTCATTAAAGTCTAAAATTAAATCATTTGTCAAGTCTTTAATTGTAGCTGATATTTTTAATGTACTTGAAATTACTGCCGATTTTGATTCTGGAATATCAAAAGTTAACGCGTATTTTACATCATCAACTTGTCGCTTTCTATAGGTTGCTAATTCTAAGGAAATTCCTTTTTCTAAAAAAACGTTGGAATTCGGTTCTTCATCACAAGAAATAAAAAATAAAAAAATTAAGAAAACTAAAATAACATGTTTCATAGTAAATACATTTAAGTTCTAAAAATAAAAAAAGGTTTGACAAACGCCAAACCTTTTCTTATATATAAATTGTTAAAGCAATTTGTCTTTTACATTGACATTGCTGCATCAATTTTACCTGTATACACATTTTTTGGTGCAACACCAACTTGTTTATCTACAACTTCTCCGTTTTTAAATATTAAAACCGTAGGAATATTACGAACTCCGTATTTTGCTGCAAATTCTTGATTCGCATCAACATCTACTTTACCAATAATAGCTTTTCCTTCATATTCAGTATAAATTTCATCAACAATTGGCCCAACCATTCTACATGGTCCACACCAAGCAGCCCAAAAATCAACTAAAACTGGTTTGTCTGATTTTAATACTAGCTCTTCAAAGTTTGCGTCTGTTATTTCTAATGCCATTTTATTTTATTTTTAAGATCTCTTTAAATTTATCTGTACAAAAGTAATCATTTTATTTTCTTCCAATATTTTAAAAAATTACTTTTTATAATAGAAGTATCAACATAATTTATACTAGAAAATAAGATTTGTAGGTGTTTCTGTATATAAAATCTTTGAGTTTGGCTGAATTAAACTCTCAATTTGATCAATTTCATGTACTTTAAAATAACTGGTTTCTATATTTTATTTTGGTAAAAACTTGGTAAAAAGAGAATGTGTAGAGCCAAAAACAAACCTCTACTATTCTCTATCTAATAACACTTAGCGTTAACTATTGTTTTTTGCTAACCTTAATATATCTCCAAAAACACCTCTAGCAGTTACTTTTGCTCCAGCTCCTGCTCCTTGAATTACAATTGGTTGCTCACCGTAAGACTCTGTGTAAATTTCAAAAATAGCATCGGACCCTTTTAAAGAACCTAAAGGAGAATTCTTAGAAACCGAAACTAATTTCACATCCAATTCTCCTTTATTTTGAAATAAATTTCCTGACAAATCGCCAATATATCTCAATACATGGTTTTCTTTTTGTGCTAATTTCTTTTTTTGAAATGTATTGTTTAGCTGATCTAAATTTGATAAAAATTCTTCTGAAGAAATTTCTCTAAGCTCTTCTGGGATTAAATTTTCTATCGTAATATCTTCAAACTCGTTTTCTAAATCTAACTCTCTTGCTAAAATCAATAATTTTCTTGCAACATCATTTCCACACAAATCTTCTCGCGGGTCTGGTTCTGTAAAACCTTTATCAATTGCTTCTTGTAAAACGGTTGAAAACACAATTTCATCCGAAGAAAAATGATTAAACAGATAACTTAATGAGCCCGAAAAAACGCCTCTAATTCTCGTGATGTTTTCTCCAGATTCATGCAATAACTTAATGGTATCAATCAACGGTAAACCTGCACCAACATTAGTTTCGTATAAATATGTTTTTTTGTTTTTTGATAGTTTTTCCCTCAATTTATTATAAAAAGAAAATGAAATCGTATTGGCTATTTTATTGGATGAAACCAAATCAAAACCGGCTTCTACTAACGGGATATAATTCAAAACAAAATCTGCATTTGCCGTATTAT
The DNA here is from genome assembly GCA_041689245.1 of Flavobacteriaceae bacterium. GTDB lineage: Bacteria > Bacteroidota > Bacteroidia > Flavobacteriales > Flavobacteriaceae > Polaribacter. The sequence continues at coordinate 5,279 of JBDNGO010000124.1, forward strand.
CAACTGCTATTAAGTTTTCTAAATGATGTTGTTTTGCAAACACGGTAATTACTTCAATAGATGAATTAACGATTCCGTTATCTTCTAATTCTTGTTCCCAGTTTTTTGAAACTCCAGTCTCATTTAAAAGCACTTTTGAAGAATTCGCAATGGCAAAAATATTCAGTTTTATTTTACGCCTTTCTAATACTGATGCTGTATTCTCAATAATCTGATTGATCAATGTTCCACCAACCAATCCTTTACCAAAAACAGCAATATTTATTTTTTTAGCAATGCCAAAAACTTGCCCATGAATTACATTTACCGCTTTATTTAGTTGATCTTTCTTAACCACTAAACTCACGTTTTTTCCGGTTATCGTATTGTTAAATAACAAGGGCACAATTTGGTTTTTTATTAATGCATTATACGGATGATTGAATTCGCTTAAATCTTGTCCGATAATTGATATGACTGCAACATCATCAATAATTGAAATTTGGTTTACATCTTGAGAGTAAAAATCTTTTTCAAAGGCTGTTTCTAATGCCAAAACGGCTTCAGTTGCTTTGTCCTTATTAATAACTAAACCAATTCCTCTTTCTGATGATCCTTGGGATATAATACTGATACTAATATTTTTATCACTCAACGATTTAAAGATTCTAGCATCAATACCTACTTTACCCAACAAACCTCTACCTTCAAAATTTATAAGTGCTACATTTTCTAAAACCGAAATAGACTTTATGCCTTTTGCAGTCGATTTAGAAGTGATTAAGGTTCCTTTATCTTTTTTATTAAACGTGTTTAAAATCCGTAAATTGATGTTCTTTTCTAACAGTGGAATAATGGTTTTTGCATGTAAAATTGTTGCTCCAAAATTTGCCATTTCGTTGGCTTCAGAAAATGATAGTTGCTCAATTTTTTTTGCATCTTTTACCAAATCTGGATTTGCAGTAAAAATTCCGTTTATATGAGTGTAGCTCTGTAATTCTTCTGCATCTAAATAATTTGCCAACAATGAAGCTGTATAATTGCTTCCGTTTCTTCCTAACGTAGTTGTTTGATTTTTTTGATTCGAGGAAATAAAACCTGTAACAATATTTACTGTATTACCATTATATTTATTAAAATGAGCTAAAACATTCTCTTTTGACAGCATTAAAATTGGCTGTGCATCTCCAAAATTATCATCCGTAATAATTAATTGTCTAGCATCGGTTGCATGTGCATTTATGTTTTGTGCTTTTAATAAATTTTCTAGTAGTTTTACCGACAATAGTTCTCCTTGCGCTAAGACTTCATCTTTGTTTTTTTGGCTATAATCACCTAATAGTTTTACACCTTCAAAAATGCTATCTAACTTTGAAAACTCATTAGAAAAATCAATGTTTTTGACTGATGCAAATTGATATTTTTTAAACGCTTCTAATTGTTTTTTATAAGCAATATTTTTTGATGCTTTTTCTAAAATTTCTTCTAAAACATCTGTAGAATTTCCTCTTGCCGAAGCAACAACCGTAATTTTATCCCCCGCTTCAACTTTAGTTACAATAATGTCGATGGCATTTTTTAACCCTTGACCATTTGCCAAAGATTTTCCTCCAAATTTTAAAACTTTCATTTTTTGATTCTTAAAATCCTTATTAAAAATAGGCCCTATAATTTTTTGTACTTGTTTGTATTCTATTAAAAAAGCATCATGCCCATGAACGGAATGTATTTCGTTATACGTAACATTCGCCTTTGTTAATGCTAGTTTTTTAAATGTTTCTTTATTTTCAGTTGCAGTAAAAAACAAATCAGAATCCACACCAATAATATGAATATCTGATTTAATTTTCTCTAAAATTTCAATCGCTATTTTTCCATCGTTTGTAACATCAATCGTTTTTAATAATTGATTCATTAATTTATAAGCTGATAGTTGAAAACGTTCTTGTAATTTTTTGCCATGATGCAACAACCAACTTTCTACATTAAAAATTTTTAGCTCCTCATTTTTTGAACGCTGAAAACGTTCTTTAAAAGATGCTGGCGTTCTATAACACAACATTGCGTGCATACGAGCATCGTGAACTGGATTGCTAGAATTTATCAAAAACTGTTCTTGAATTTGACAATTAGCAATGAGCCAATCTGTCGATTTCCAATCGGTTGCAACTGGAATAAAATGCTTTGTTATTTTTGGTTGTAAAACTACCATTTCCCATCCAATTCCCCCACCGAGAGAACCTCCGATTAAGGCAAAAAGTTGCTGAATTTTTAATTCTTTTAATCCGATTAAAAACAACTTAGCAATATCTTTTGCAATGAAGTTTTTATAGTCATCAATTAAAAAACCATCAAAACCATTCCCCGGAATATTAAAAGCTAAAATGGTGTAGTGATTCGTGTCAATTGCGTTGTTTTCTCCAATCAAATCTTTCCACCAACCCTCTTTTCCTGCAACATTGCTATTTCCTGTCAATGCATGATTCACCAATACCACAGGAGCAGTACCCAATTCTTTTCCAAACAATTGATAACTTAATTGAATGTTATTAAACTGAGTTCCACTTTCTGTAGTAAAACTAAGAATATCTATAAATGGTAAATTGTTTTTCATTCTATTTTCTCATTATCAGGTCGAGCCTTTCAACTTTTCTCAAGAGAAACTTGATCGAGAACTCATTATCTTTTTAGCAAATTTGTTCTCGATACAACTTCTCCTCTTTTCAATCGAAAAAATCACTCGAACTGACATTTAGTTTTTATATCTATACCTCTTTTGAGATTTTTGAAAATGCTTCCAATAAATCTGCTTTTAAATCATCAATATTTTCCAACCCAACAGATAACCTGATTAAATCTTTAGTTGCTCCAGCCGTTTCTTGTTGGGCATCAGTTAATTGCTGATGTGTTGTACTTGCAGGATGGATAATCAATGATTTTGTATCTCCAATATTTGCTAAAAGCGAGAACAGTTTTGTAGTATCTGCAATTTTCTTTGCTGATTCAAATCCGCCTTTCACACCAAAAGTTACAATTCCACTTTGTCCTTTAGGCAGATATACATCTGCTAAAGACTTGTATTTACTTGTTTCCAATCCTGGATAATTCACCCAAGTAACCTCTTTTTGATGCTCTAACCATGTTGCCAATGCCAATGCATTTTCACTGTGTTGTTTGATTCGAATTTCTAATGTTTCCAATCCTTGAATAATTTGAAAAGCATTGAATGGGCTTAAAGCCGCGCCATAATCTCTTAATCCTTCAATTCTAACCTTCGCAATAAAAGCAGCTTCTTTCAACACTTCGCTGTATATCAACCCATGATAACCAGCTGAAGGCTCTGTAAATTCGGGAAATTTTCCATTTGCCCAATTAAAAGTTCCCGCATCAATAATAGCACCTCCTAAGGCTGTTCCGTTACCATTAATGTATTTTGTAAGCGAATGAATTACAATGTTTGCACCGTATTTTATCGGATTCAATAATGACGGTGTAGCGACAGTATTATCAACAATCAAAGGCACTTTAAATGCTTTTGCTTCCGTTGATATTGCAGCAATATCTAACACATCTAGCTTCGGATTCCCCAATGATTCAATAAAAAATACACGTGTATTTTCTTGCGCTGCATTTTTAAAATTTTCTGGATTTGACGGATCAACAAAAGTAGTTGTAATTCCGTGTCTTGGTAAGGTAACATTTAATAAATTGTAGGATCCTCCATACAAACTACTAGAAGCAACAATGTGGTCTCCAGACTTCAACAATGTCAAAAATGTTGTAGCTATTGCTGCTGTACCAGAAGCGGTAACAACGGCTGCAATTCCTCCTTCCAAAACAGCTAAACGCTGCTCTAAAATATCGTTTGTTGGATTGTTAATTCGTGTGTAAATATTTCCTGGTACTGCCAATGAAAATAAATCAGCAGCATGATCAGAATCGTTAAACACGTAGGCTGTAGATTGATAAATAGGAACTGCTCTTGTTCCTGATGTTTGTTGGACATCGTGTCCGGCGTGCAACGCATTGGTTGCAAATTTTTGTGTACTCATTTTTCTTGTTTTCTGAGTTAATAAAAGATTAAACCAAAAGTCAAATGCGTCAAATATTTGACGTACTTAATATAAAAATGTTATAAAGAATCATAACAATCACAGATGAGTAATTGTTTTTTTGAGTTATCTATCCAACACCGATAAATGAATCGGTTGTTAAGTAGAATTTAGCACCTTCTTTACTAAGTGTAAAGGGTTGCTAAGGCTTCATCGGGTCTAATCCCTCTGCCTTTCTTGATAACATTGTCAATAAGCTATGAACTTTCTGAGTGCAAATATTCAGTAATAAAAATTTAATATCCTAATCTATTTTTACTTTTTTTATTTTCACTCTTCTAGTAGCTATACAGGTACCTTTTTCTTTTAATTGTTTTTTAACAGAATTCATTTTTTAATCTCCATTTTAGCTGTACCTTTGCAGCCAATATTTTGAGGAAAAATTTTAACTGATTGCAACCTCTTTTACTGAACTTGCTTCAGTATGAAAAAAAATGCTAAAGCAGTAATTATTTACTTCTTTTAGCGACCAAGCAATCTCTTTTCACTTCCTCATTAATTTAAAAAAAGAAGAATACTATGTCTTATTTATTTACTTCTGAATCCGTTTCAGAAGGACACCCAGATAAAGTCGCTGATCAAATTTCTGACGCATTAATAGATAACTTTTTAGCTTTCGATCCGGAATCTAAAGTTGCTTGTGAAACGTTGGTTACAACGGGTCAGGTTGTATTAGCCGGAGAAGTGAAATCTAAAACATACTTAGATGTTCAACAAATTGCACGTGATGTAATTAACAAAATCGGATATACAAAAAGTGAGTATATGTTTGATGGAAATTCTTGTGGAGTTTTCTCTGCAATTCACGAACAATCTCCCGATATTAATCAAGGAGTTGATAAAGCAAACAAAGAAGAACAAGGAGCTGGAGATCAAGGAATGATGTTTGGTTACGCAACCGATGAAACAGAAAATTATATGCCTTTAGCATTAGAATTATCACATCGTTTGTTAATTGAATTGGCAGAGTTAAGACGCGAAAATAAAGACATTACCTATTTACGTCCAGATGCTAAATCTCAAGTAACTATTGAGTATTCTGATGATAACATTCCGCAAAGAATTGATGCCATTGTTGTTTCTACACAGCATGATGATTTTAATGAAAGTGACGCTATTATGTTAACTAAAATTAAATCTGACATTGTACGTCTTTTAATTCCGAGAGTTGTTGCAAAGTTACCTGCAAATATTCAAGCATTATTTACCGATGATATTACCTACCACATCAACCCAACAGGAACATTTGTAATTGGTGGACCTCATGGAGATACAGGCTTAACAGGACGTAAAATTATTGTTGATACCTACGGTGGAAAAGGAGCTCACGGTGGTGGTGCTTTTTCGGGAAAAGACCCTTCTAAAGTAGATAGATCTGGTGCATATGCAACTAGACATATTGCTAAGAACTTAGTTGCTGCAGGAGTCTGTAAAGAAGTTTTAGTACAAGTTTCTTATGCAATTGGAGTTGCAAAACCTACAAGTATAAATGTTGAAACCTACGGGACATCAACCTTAAATTTAACGGATGGAGAAATAAGCAAAATTGTAGAAAGCATTTTTGATATGCGTCCATATTTTATTGAGCAACGTTTAAAGTTAAGAAATCCTATTTATTCTGAAACTGCTGCATATGGTCATATGGGTAGAACTCCAGAAATAAAAACAGTCACTTTTACGAAT
>JBDNGO010000125.1:0-3775 GCA_041689245.1 Flavobacteriaceae bacterium
AAACTTATGCCTAGAGTTAAAGCATGGGTTGAAAAGAATAAATAGAAACTGTAAGTTTGAAAATCTTTTGATTTTTCAGCTCTTGAGAATATTAAAATAACGAATCAGTATGATTAAAATAGCAGAGAAAAGTTGACTTTTTGTTTAGCTTTTTTCTGTTGTTTTTTGCTTTAAATAAAACATATTAAATAATGCCCGGAAGTTTTTCAATTAAATCTACTTTTTCTTAGATCGAATACTCTCAACAACAACGGTAGATAAAATCAACAATCCACCAAAGAAAGTATTGGTAGTCGGAATTTCATTTAAGAAAATAAAGGCCAAAAGAATACCAAAAACTGGCAAAATACTACTAATAATACTTGCTGTAGAAACTGAAAAATAGTTGAATTTTTTTACCATAATTGTATGTCCAATTGCAGTAGTTAATAACGCTAATAATAATACATATGGGTATTGAGTTTTTATATTAGAAGTATCCATAATAAACAAAGTTGGACCTAATAAAACAGTAATCATTAATACTTGATAAAACATTAACATAGTTCCATTGTAATTAACAACTTGTTGTTTCATGATTAAGATTCGTAAAGAATAACACAAAGCAGAAATTAATCCTAATATGATTCCGATAACCTGAGAACTTTCTAAATCAAATTTTGGCGCTAAAATATAAATCCCGAGTAAAACTATTCCTCCCAAAATAAGATGTACAGGATTGAATTTTGTTTTGATAAAAACAGGTTCTAATAAAGCAGTAATTACAGGGAATGTATACAAAGACAACATTCCTAATGCAACATTTGATAGTTTTAAGGCATAGAAATAAGTAATCCAATGTCCAGCCATAAAAACTGCACCCAACACAAATATGAAGAAATCTTTTCTAGAATTTATTTTTAAATTGATTTTCTTATACCTGCAATACAGATAAATAAAAATCATTGCTAAAGATGATCGCCACCAAACAATTATTGTAGGAGGCATATCGATATACTTTCCTAAAACTCCAGATGTACTTATAAATAAAGTAGCCAATAAAAGTTCTGAAATATGTTTTAAATGTTCGTTTTTCATCCTACTTTTTTTCGTCATTACGAGGAATTTATGACGAAGTAATCTCATAAAAGATTGCTTCACTTTATTCGCAATGACGGTAATTTATATTTTTTTCAAAACGCCCAACGCTTTAGAAACAGAATCTATATGAATAAAAGTAACTAATAATCGCAAACCGTTTTTGGTTTCTTTTTCTTTCATCACACAACTTTTTCCGTTTTGTTGAACGTATTTTAGCATGTTTGTAAAGTTATCTGTTTGATAAAATGCACTTTTTTGATCGGAAACAAAATAACCAATCATGCGGGTCTTCTTTAAAATCAATTTTTCTAAACCCAATTTTTTTGCCAACCATTTTATGCGAACACTATCTAATAAATCTACAACCTGAATAGGAATTTCTCCAAATCTATCTGTAATTTCAGTTTCAAAAGTTGTTAATTCTTCATCAGATTTTAATTCGCCTAATTTGTTATACAAATTCAATCGTTCTGCAATAGAATTTACATAATCATCTGGAAATAAAATTTCAAAATCGGTATCAATCGTTACTTCTTTTACAAACTCTTTTGGTTTAGAAGTATCTGTCGGATACAATTCTTTAAACTCATTTTCTTTCAACTCTTCAATGGCTTCTTGTAATATTTTTTGATAGGTATCAAAACCAATATCATTTATAAAACCACTTTGTTCTCCGCCTAATAAATCTCCAGCACCACGAATTTCTAAATCTTTCATGGCAATATTAATTCCGCTTCCTAAATCAGAAAATAATTCCAATGCAGTAATTCGTTTTCTAGCATCATCAGTCATCATATGATATGGCGGCGTAATAAAATAACAAAAGGCTTTTTTGTTAGAACGACCTACTCTTCCACGCATTTGATGCAGGTCAGACAGCCCAAAATTATTGGCATTATTTACAAAAATGGTATTTGCATTCGGAACGTCTAATCCACTTTCAACAATCGTTGTAGAAACCAAGATATCAAATTCATTATTCATAAACTTGAGCATCAAACCCTCTAGCTTTTTTCCCTCCATTTGCCCATGACCGATTCCGATTGTTGCACTTGGTAGTAAACGTTGTAATAAACCAGCAACTTCTTTAATGTTTTCTATACTGTTATGTATAAAAAAGACTTGCCCTCCACGAGAAAGTGCGGACAAAACTGCATCTCTAATCGTTGCTTCACGAAAGCGGAGGACATGGGTTTCGATGGGAGGGCGAGTTGGGGTGGGTGTATGTATTAGAGATAAATCTCTTGCTGCCATTAAAATAAATTGCAATGTTCTAGGTATTGGAGTTGCTGTTAATGTTAGTGTATCAACATTTTCTTTTATGGTTTTTAATTTGTCTTTTACGGCAACACCAAATTTTTGTTCTTCATCAATAATTAACAAGCCTAAATCTTTAAATAGAATACTTTTATTAGTTAATTGATGTGTACCAATAACAATATCCACAGAACCATCTGTAATTCCTTCTATTACACCTCTTTTCTGACTTGCAGATCTAAATCGGTTTAAATAATCTATAGTTACTGGAAAGTTCTTTAATCGTTCAGAAAATGTCATGAAGTGTTGATACGCCAAAATAGTTGTTGGGACTAGAATTGCAACTTGTTTTCCGTTGTCAACTGCTTTAAAAGCAGCACGAATTGCAATTTCTGTTTTTCCAAAGCCAACATCACCACAAACCAACCGATCCATAGGCTGTTCGTTTTCCATATCTGCTTTTACATCTTGCGTTGCAGTTAATTGATCTGGTGTATCTTCATAAATAAAACTCGCCTCCAATTCGTGTTGCATAAATGTATCTGGCCCAAATTGAAATCCTTTTTGAAGTTTTCTTTTAGCGTATAATTGAATTAAATTAAACGCAATATGTTTTACTCTTGCTTTGGTTTTTTGTTTGATCTTTTTCCAAGCGCCAGAGCCCAATTTATAAATTTTGGGAGCTTTACCATCTTTGCCATTAAATTTTGAAATTTTATGCAACGAGTGTATACTGATGTATAAAATATCTCGATCTCCATAAAATAATTTAATTGCTTCTTGCTTATTACCTTCTACATCTATTTTTTGTAACCCACCAAATTTTCCAATTCCATGATCTATATGCGTAACATAATCTCCAATTTCTAAATTATTGATTTCTTTTAACGTAATGGATTGCTTTTTTGCGTATCCATTTTTTAATCTGAATTTATGATAACGCTCAAATATTTGATGATCTGTATAACAAACTATTTTTTCATCAGTATCTATAAATCCTTCATGTAACGGATAAACGATGGTTTCGAAACTAACATCTTCTTCTACATCATCAAAAATATCATGAAAACGTTCTGCTTGTTTTGTATTTCCGCAAAAAATATAATTGGTATAACCTTGTTTAGAATAGTTGTTTAAATTGGTTATTAATAAATCGAATTGTTTATTAAAAGAAGGTTGAGGGTTAATGTTGTAAGTAACATTTGTAGTTGTTTGTACTTTTTCTGATTGATTGATTGCAATAGAAGAAAATTGATTGATTTGTTCTTTTATATACGCTCCGTTACAAAATAATTCTTCTGGTTGTGCGTGTTTTATTTCTTTGGATAATTCTTTAAAAGCTCCGGTTGCTTTTAAGTAAAAAGTATCTAATATTCCTGTAAGTAAATCAATATTTTGATAAAAAATGATTGTTTTTGATGAGATGTATTTTAAAAAA
>JBDNGO010000126.1:0-7166 GCA_041689245.1 Flavobacteriaceae bacterium
TAAGAATCTTAAAATAAATCAATAATTGATAGTATATTTAGCCCCTAATTATATATATAAAAACAGAATGAAAAAACTACTTATTTTAATTGTAATTGCATTTACAATTAATACAAACGCACAAGAATCAACTTTATTAAGGTTAAACTATAAAAAAGGTGATGCCTATGTAACAAATATGAAAATGTCTCAAGAAATGGGAACTGTTATGTCTATGGATTTGACAATAATTATGAATACAGATATTACGGATTCGTCTAAAGATACATATGTAAGTAAAATGAAAATTGCTAACATTTCTATGGATATGAGTCAAGGAGGAATGAACATGAGTTATGATTCTTCAAAAAGCGATGAAGAATTAGATGCTACTGGAAAGATGATAAAATCTCAAATGGGACCAATGTTACAAGCTGTAATTACGGTAAAAGGAAATACTCTTGGAGAAGTAACAGAAACGACTGTTGAGCCAGATGTTCCTGGTGCTAGCGATTTTACAAATCAATCTAATAATATTGTATATCCAAAAAAAGCAGTTAGAGTTGGTGATACTTGGACTATAAATAAAGAACAGAATGGTATGAGTATAGATTTTATGTATACTGTAAAATCTATAACTAGAACTAATGTGCTGTTAGATGTAACTGGTAAAGTAACAGGAAATGCTACTGGAACAGTTACTGGAAGTATGGATGTAGATAAAAATTCTGGTATGCCGTTAATCTCTAAAATCGATATGAATTTAACTACTCAAGGCCAAGATTTAACAACAAAAATGGTAGCTACTACAACTAAAAAATAGTTGTTGAAATAATACTAAAAAAGCCTCAAGAATTTCTTGAGGCTTTTTTAGTATTAAACACTTACGTGAAAAAGGGCATTTCCTTTATTTACGATAGGTGAGGTGTTTATTGCGAAAATACAGCAATCAAAAGGTGCTAATATTTTTCTCTCAAATTCACCAAAAGGATCTTGAATAATTCCTAAAACATCTTTCTTTTTTACAATACTACCGTTGGTAATATTCAATGTAAGAAGCCCCGAATGTTTTGCTCTAATCCATTTAGATTTTTCAATAATTATAGGATTACTTTTTTCAATTTTTCCAGGTTGCATACCTAATTTTTTCATCACATTTAATGCTCCGGTAACACCATAATTTACAATTATGGGGTCAACATTTTTTGATTTACCACCTTCAAAAAGTAAAACAGTTTTACCCATTTTATGTAAAGTTTCCCGTAACGATTTAGCGATATAATTAGAATGAATTATATATGGAGAACCAAAAATTTTAGCCAACTCTAATGTTTTTTCTTCCGAAGTAACACATCTTATTTGTGCAGCATTTTCTCTTTCAGCTCCACCAGTATGAAAATCTATAACATAATCTACTAAAGGCGCAATTTCAGTTCTAAATTGATGTGCAAACTGACTTGCTAAGGAGCCATTTAAATTACCAGGAAACATTCTGTTTAAATCTCTACCGTCAGGAAATTCTCTTGTTTGAATTAAATACCCAAAAATATTGAATACCGGAACACAAATAATTGTTCCAATAGTTGGTTTGTTATATTTTTTTTTAATGAGTTGTCTTACTATGGCAACACCGTTAATTTCATCTCCATGAACACCTGCAAGTAGTAATAATACAGGTCCATCTTCTTTAGAGCGCTCTATAATTACTGGAATTTTTAAAGGAGTTCTTGTATGTAATCTTGCAATTTCAAGATCAATAATAGTACTTGTTCCTTTAGGTATTTTTTTTCCTAAAATTGTAAAAGGTTTATTCAACATTTAATTCTAAATATCGAATAATCTCTTTTGCAATATTTTTCTTTGTAGCCGTTTCTATACCTTCTAAGCCAGGAGAAGAATTAACTTCTAAAACCAATGGTCCTTTTGAAGATTGTAGCATATCAACTCCAGCAACACCTAACCCCATAGCTTTTGCTGCTTTTAATGCAGTTTTTTCTTCTTCGTCTGTAAGTTCAATGATTTTTGCATTTCCTCCTCTATGTAAGTTAGAACGGAATTCGCCTTCTTTACCTTGTCGTTTCATTGCTCCAACAACTTTACCATCAACAACAAATACTCTAATATCTGCTCCGCCAGCTTCTTTGATAAATTCCTGAGCAATAACTCTAGCTCCAAGACCATTAAATGCTTCTAAAACAGAAGTAGCAGCATTTTGAGTTTCTACCAAAACAACTCCTAAACCTTGAGTTCCTTCTAATAGTTTTAATACTAAAGGTGTACCACCAACAGATTCAACAACATGTTCTACATCTTTTGTGTAATTTGTAAAAACCGTTTTTGGTAATCCAACTCCAGCTCTTGCTAATATTTGTAAACTACTTAATTTATCTCTAGATCTTACTAATGCCATTGAAGAAACGGCAGTAAAAACCTTCATCATTTCAAATTGTCTAATTACCGCCGTACCATAAAAGGTTACAGAAGCACCAATTCTAGGAATAATGGCATCTATATCTTCTAAATATTCACCTTTGTAATAAATTTTTGGTGATCTTCTTTCTATTTCTATATTGCATTTTAAATGATCTACAACAATAACTTCATGACCTCTTTTTTCTGCAGCTTCTACAAGTCTTCTTGTTGAGTATAATCTCGGGTTTCTTGATAAAATGGCAATCTTCATAATTAGACTCTTTATTTTAATTTGTAAGAATTGTTTTTTTGTGATGTATCTACAATAAATTTTTTGGTTAGAAACTTTCTTCCTAATAAAATAGGATATTTCATGTCGCTTCTTTCACTTAACGTTAATTCGATTTGGTAAGTTTGGTTAAAAAGAGTTATAGTTGTTTTAATTGCAAATCTTTCTTCGGATGTTCCATTAGAACTCTTAATTATTTTTTTATAATAATTTTTTGTTCTAAACACCCTCTCATTATAAAGAATGTGCTCTGGATCTAAAAGTGTAAAATTAATGAAATTTTCGCCATTAATAGATGTTTCTTCAATTTTATGTGCGTGAATAGCAGATGTGTAGGCTCCAGTATCTACTTTAGCTTCGATATTTATAAGTTCAAACTCGGGAAAATCAATTTTATCAATTCGTCCAATTGTTTTTTTAGTCATTATTTTTAAAAAAAGTATGCTGTGTTATTAAATAATATGCTAAAGTATAACAATAACAATAGTTGTTTCAAAAAAAGAGCTCGAAAACATTTTTCGAGCTCTTTTTTTATCAAAGATATAAAAATATTTTAGGCTAACATGGTAACTGGATTTTCTAAATACGTTCTTAATGTTTGTAAATATTGTGCCCCTATAGCACCATCAACCGTTCTGTGATCACAAGCTAATGTTACTTTCATTGTGTTACCAATAACAATTTGCCCTTCTTTAACAACAGGCTTTTGAACAATTGCTCCAACAGATAAAATTGCTGAATTTGGCTGATTGATAATAGAAGTAAATTCTTGAATACCAAACATACCTAAATTAGAAATTGTAAATGTACTTCCTTCCATTTCGTTAGGAGCTATTTTTTTATTTCTTGCTTTATCGGCCAATTCTCTAACATTTGCTCCAATTTGAGTTAAACTCATTTGGTCTGTAAATTTTAAAACAGGTACAACCAATCCGTCATCTACAGCAACAGCAACTCCAATATGAATATGACTTTTAAAAACCGTAGCATTATCTGTCCAACTTGTATTTACTTCTGGATGTTTTTTTAATGCCATTGCGCATGCTTTTACAACCATATCGTTAAAAGATACTTTTGTATCTGGAATTGCATTGATGATTTTACGAGAATCCATTGCATTGTCCATATCAACTTCTATCGTTAAATAGAAATGTGGTGCAGTAAATTTAGAGTTTCCTAATGCTTTTGCAATTGCTTTACGCATTTGCGAGTTTTTAACTTCTTCAATATATTCTTCTCCTGCAGGAACAAATTTGGCAACTGGAGTAGATGATGTTATTACTGATGTTTCAGTAGAAGTAGTTGATGGAGAATAACTTTCTACATCTTTTTTAGTGATTCTTCCGTTATCTCCAGAACCATTTAAGTCAGCTAAATTGATTCCTTTATCGCTGGCAATTTTCTTTGCTAAAGGTGAAGCAAATATCCTACCATTAGCATTGTCAACTGTTTTTGTTTCTACAGTTCCTACAACTGATTTTTCTTCTTCAACTTTTTCAGGAGCTTCTTCTGTTTTATCTTCTTTTGTGATAGCACTAGCATTTAATAAGCTAGAGATGTCTTCTCCTTTATCACCAATAATAGCTAATAATGTGTCAACCGGAGCACTTTCTCCTTCTTGAACTCCAATATGTAATAAAGTTCCTTCGTTAAATGATTCGAACTCCATTGTTGCTTTATCAGTTTCTATTTCTGCTAAAATATCGCCTTCTTCAATAGAATCTCCAATATTTTTTAACCACTGTGCCACAACACCTTCTTCCATGGTGTCACTTAAACGAGGCATATTTACTACTATTGCCATAATTTATTTTATAAAAGGATAATTTTCTTGTTCATATACCATATCGTATAGTTGATTTGCTTCTGGGTAAGCAGAGCTTTCTGCAAATTCTTCACATTCTTTAACCAACTCTTTTACTTCTTTGTCAATAGCATCAATTTCTTCTTGCGAAGCATAATTTTTCTCTTTGATAACATCTAAAACTTGCGTAATTGGATCAATTTTTTTGTACTCTTCTACTTCGTCTTTCGTTCTGTAATGTTGAGCATCAGACATAGAATGACCTCTGTAACGATATGTTTTCATTTCTAAAAAAGTTGGCCCATCACCACGGCGTGCTCTTTGTATTGCTTCGTCAACCGCTTCGGCAACCTTTATCGGATTCATTCCGTCAACTGGACCACAAGGCATTTCGTACCCTAAACCAAGTTTCCAAATATCTGTATGATTCGCAGTTCTTTCAACAGAAGTTCCCATAGCATATCCATTGTTTTCAACAATAAATACTACAGGTAATTTCCAAAGCATTGCCATGTTAAAAGTTTCGTGTAAAGAACCTTGTCTAGCTGCTCCATCACCAAAATAAGTTAATGTAACACCATCATTTCCTGCGTATTTATCTCCAAATGCAATTCCTGCTCCTAAAGGTATTTGTCCACCAACAATTCCATGACCACCGTAAAATCCTTTTTCTTTAGAGAAGATGTGCATAGAGCCACCCATTCCTTTAGAAGTTCCGGTTACTTTTCCATACAATTCTGCCATAACAGCTTTTGGATCTACACCCATTCCTATTGGTTGAACGTGATTACGATATGCAGTAATCATTTTGTCTTTACCTAATTCCATTGCGTGTAACGAACCGGCTAAAACAGCTTCTTGTCCGTTATATAAGTGTAAAAAACCTCTTACTTTTTGTTGGATATAAACCGAAGCAAGTTTGTCTTCAAACTTTCTCCAAAATAGCATATCTCTATACCAATTGACGTAAGTTTCTTTGGTGATTTTCTTCATTATTAGTTGATATTAAAAGTCTAATTTAAGTAGCATAAAATAGGAATGCTAACTGCAAAAATAAGGGTTTTTTAGTTTTTAAAAAAAATGTTTTTGATAAAAAGTAAATGGCTTAAAAAACTAGTTTTCTGACAAGGATTATTATTTGTCTTTTGCTATTAAAATTGTAGCCACAGCACCAGTTGCAAGGTTCCACTCGTTAGATGAAATTAAATTGTTTGAATCATCATACACTTTAAAAGCGGCTGTGTTTGGTCCAGAAGAACCTTGGTTTAATGCTCTAAAAGCTATTCTGTTAATTCCTAATCCTATAGGGATTGTAAATTTTTGATAGTTTTGTGTTAGCGTAATATTTGAAATAATAGGAATATTATTAACAAGAATAGTAACCATATCTCCGTCTGGATATTGAAAATCTCTACAGATAATAGTTATATTTTCTGAATCTGTTCTGAAACTCCCTAAATCTTGATCAACTTTTGGATATTGATATATACCATTTATTTTTTTGTATGCTTTTAAAACACGCTCTTCATTTAATTTGGCTTGATTAATAATTCCTTTGTTTTTTAACTCAGCATCTTTTTGTTCTTGAGTTTTTGTTTTTAGAGAATTATTATAGGCGTCTTTAAAACCTTTAGTAGTATCAAAATTTAAAGAATCTGGTTTTTTTACAGGTAAAATTATTGCTTTTATTGGAATAGACTTTTTTTTGCCAATTTTATCCTCTTGAGAATACATTGATTGGGCAGATATTAGCAGAAAGCTTAAAACAAAAAAGAGTTGTTTTTTAAATTCCATAAAAAAATATAATTTCTTGATTGCAAATATAATACCGATATTTTTAAGTAGTGTTTTAGTTCTGTTAAAACTTATTATTTAATAGGGAAATTAAAATATGTTTCAGGAAAAGGTTCATTTTTTAAAGTAAAATGCCACCATTCAGTTCTTATAGCATCGAATCCGTTTGTAAGCATTAGGTTGCGTAATAATAACCTGTTAGCGCGTTGTTTTTTTGTAAGAGCATTATTTATAGCATGAGATTCATTTCCAAAAAAGTCATATTGACTTCCCATGTCTAATTCTGTATTTGTAGCTAAATCTATGATGGTTAAATC
The DNA here is from genome assembly GCA_041689245.1 of Flavobacteriaceae bacterium. GTDB lineage: Bacteria > Bacteroidota > Bacteroidia > Flavobacteriales > Flavobacteriaceae > Polaribacter. The sequence goes on from JBDNGO010000126.1 coordinate 6,596, forward strand.
AACAGTACTTCCTCTAGTCTGGCCAGATTTTTTAGAAATATATCCTGATTCAAATAATTTATCTTTGGAAACTTATGGATAATATTGTCTTTTCATTAACGTGTCATTCAAGACTTTTGCCCATCGCACAAAATGATCTACTGCTTGTTGTGGCCTATATGAATCAAATATTTTAAGACTTAAATTGAATTGTAATAATTCTTTCTGCACACTTTTTAAAGCTTTTGCTGCAGGTTCAGAAACAATAATTGATGCTTTTATATATCCATCAATTGGTTTTCCAATAAAATTATTGTAAGAAATATATCTCATTTCTGATTGAATGCTTGCATCTACGTTAGCTAGATAGACAAACCCTTCTGGTAGTTTTTGTCCGCAAGAAGAAATTGAAATACAAAGGAATAGAAGTAAAGTTGCTTTTTTCATGTTTTAAAGGTACTAAAAAAGTAAAAGCCATATTATAAATAATATGACTTTTACAAAGTAAACTAATAAAACCAAGTATTAGTACTATAATTAAGGTTGAAGTTGCCTTAATATAGATTTTAAATAAGTTAATTATGAAGGCTAA
>JBDNGO010000127.1:0-6810 GCA_041689245.1 Flavobacteriaceae bacterium
CTCTTGATTTTGTATTTGCTGGTTTTCTTTTGTGTTTTTATATTGATCGCCTTGCGCAAAGTTTTTACCCCAAGAATCTGTTGCTCCAGAAACAGCATCTAATTTTGATTCTTCAAAAAACATAGATTCTTCCTTATTAAAAGTTAGCACAAATTTCTTCTCAAGTCTACCCTTTAATTGAGCCATTAATTGCTTCTTTTGAGCTTCACTAAATCTTGCTCCAAAGTTCCCTAAGCTCATAGTCGATTTAGACATATAGTATGCTTTTCCTTGAAAATCATTCGTTTTTACATTTTCTTTTAACCCAAAATTTAAAAGAAAAATGCCCCCTAAAATGCTGTTAATTAAAATATTATACTTCATTATTGAAAATGTTTAATTATTTTGTTTAACAAATATACAAAATAATTAAACAAAGTAATTTTATTAACGAAATTTTAATACTTTAGAAATCCCAAATATGAATAAAGTGATGCTGAAATCAACTAAATAAGTCAATAAAAAATTATCTTTACAAAAATGCTAAAAATTAATTTTTGAAATCCTATTTTCAACACTTCTCTACACCAATAAAAGGAATTGAGCTTCCAGATAAGTTTACTTTTCCGTTTTATTATGAACCGCATACATTGTGTAAAATTGCTGCAGAAGAACTACAGAACTACTTGCAAATACAAACCGATTTTGAACATAATTTTGGTTTAGACGCTAACAAAAAAGGACTAATTATTGGTAAAATGTTTGGTGTTTTAGTGGTGAAAAATGCTGCAAACGAAATCGGATATATTGCTGCCGTTTCAGGGAAACTATCAGAAACAAATATTCATAAAAAGTTTGTTCCACCTGTTTTTGATATGCTCACCAAAGATTCTTATTTCTTACAAGAAGAAGCGTTTTTAAATAATATTAATCAAGAACTTGAGATACTAGAAAATAATCCTGAATTTCTAGAGTTGCAAACTCAGTTAAAAACAGAAATTAAAAATGCTGAAATTGATATTAAAGAAAAAAAAGCCGCTTTAAAAACTGCTAAAAAAGAACGTAATTTTAGAAGAGAAAAAGCGCAATCAGAATTACAACTAGAAAAATATGCTGCTTTTGAAGAAAAGCTGAGTAAAGAGAGTTTAGAAAGCAAGTACTTCTTTAACAATGTAAACCGCTATTGGAAATATTGTTTAAAAGAAATCAATACTAATATAGCTCCTTTTACAACAAAAATTGAGGCGTTAAAAGAAGAACGAAAAACAAAATCCGCAGCTCTACAACAGTATTTATTTAAGCAATATCAGTTTTTAAATTTAGTAAAAGAAACTAAAAATTTATCAGAGTTGTTTGCAAAAACTACAGAGCAAAATCCGCCTGCTGGTTCTGGAGAATGTGCTGCACCAAAATTATTACAACATGCTTTCTTAAATGATTTAACACCAATCGCAATGGCCGAATTTTGGTGGGGAAAATCGCCAAATACAGAAATCAGAAAACACAAATACTATTACCCGGCGTGTCAAGGAAAATGCAAACCTATTTTAACACACATGTTAACAGGAATAAAAATGGATACAAATACGATGTTACAAAATCCTGCAATCGGAAAAGAATTAGAAATCCTTTTTGAAGATGATGATTTGTTCGTAATACACAAACCTGCTGAGTTCTTATCGGTTCCAGGAATTCATATTCAAGACTCTGTTTATACCAGAATAAAACAACAATACCCAACAATAAGTGGCCCCATAATTGTGCATCGTTTAGACATGTCTACTTCTGGGTTATTAGTATTAGCAAAGAATAAAAAAACACATCAACATTTACAAAGTCAATTTATAAAAAAAACGGTTAGCAAAAAATATGTGGCTTTGTTAGACGGAAATTTAGAAGGAAATTCTGGCTCAATACAATTGCCTTTACGTGTTGATTTGGATGACAGACCAAGACAATTGGTATGTTTTGAGTATGGAAAAAATGCAGAAACCAAGTGGAAGGTTTTAGAGCGAAAAGACAATACAACAAGAGTTCATTTATATCCTATTACTGGGAGAACGCATCAATTGCGTGTGCATGTTTCGCATCCTTTAGGATTAAACACCCCTATAGTTGGTGATGATTTATACGGTAAAAAAGCAAATCGATTACATTTACATGCCGCGTTTTTAGAATTTATACATCCAACAACAAAAGAGAAACTTTCATTTCATAAAAAAGCCGAGTTTTAAAACTCGGCTTTTAATTTTTATAAAATTCTTACAACATAAATCGATAGGTTGCTTTAATCAAAAAGATATTATGTCCTGTTTGTCCAAAGATATTATCTTTTAAACTTGGCAATAATTCATCCATCGGGTTTCCTGTTCTAGTTAATCCTTGAGACCAAACTAAAAATACCTCTGAGCCAGGAACATATTCCCAACGAGCAACTAAATTTGATTGAAATTGAATGAATGAAAAATCAGGATTTCCAAAAGAATAATCTGTAGTTGCATCTCTATTTTCATCAACTAAATAACTATCAGAATTAGAATCGTACGAAACTTGATTGTTATTATATTGTTGAAATCTATCTGTAAAATTACTTGCCAACGAATTGGTTATGTATTTAAAGTTGTTATATCTTCCTCTAGAAATAAAAGGAGAACCATAATATTGAATGGTTAATTCTGGAGTAATTGTATAGTTTAATCTTAATGATAAATTAAATGTGTCTTGATCTAAACTTGCATTTACATATTTAGCAATACTATTGTTTCCGTTTCGAGAAGTTGCAGTTGTTACATATTGTAATTCTTGAATGTTAGAATTGATGCCTGCTGATAAGGAAATATTAAATGAATTTATTGGAACGTATTTTAAACTTATCGATGCATTTCTATTTGTAAAGGAATTACTTTCTCCTTTTGATTGCTTTAAACTTATTTTAAATTGCAACTTTTTTCGTTCATCACTTTGTAAATACCAATCTATATTAAATGAATTTGGTAAACGCAACATTGGTCCGCCACGTAATGCGGAATCCGTGTAATTTATTACTGCATAATGCATTCCATATCCAGTTCCCCAATTGTTATTGAATTTTGCATTAGCATTGTTGCTAAAACCTAAATAAGTATGTTTTCCTTCAAAATTCCATGAAGCATAATGGTTGTAATTTACTTGTAAAGATCTAAAAACAGAAAAGGGTTTTAATGATTTATATGCCATCCAATTGTAATGCGTAATATCATCTGCATTACGCTGAAAACCCATATCATTCATTTCTAATTCTGGTGAACGCCAAGTTATACCGCTTTCAAAAAGGAATTTTCCACCACCACCTTTTCCTACTTTTATATTTCCCCCAGTTCCTGTTAATGATGTTTTAGTAGAATCTACACTAACATGAGTTGCATCTACTCGTTGAAAGTTGTGTCTAAGGCTTGTTTGGGTTTTATAAATTGCTTCTTTACTTCCTAAAACTTTACTCATTACCAAGTTTCCTTCTGCATACCAAGTTCTATTATTCCATTGTTGTCTAAAGTCAATTCCACCTGTATAAGCAGCATTATGAATGTCTGTAATATTTGTGTTTGATAAATTTTTATTTGATGCTGTAAAAATCCCTCCAATAAGTGTATTACTATTGTTGTATTCTTTTTGTAATCTAGTTAAAAAGTAATTTGTTAAAGGCTCTATTACCTCTTGTCTTCTTGTGCCATTATTGTCTATTTCTGCAAATTCTTCTTGGGTAACAGCTTCTAAAATCCCTATTGACAAACCAGATTTTGTTTTTCCAGAAAATTTTCCAGCTCCTAAAATAGTTGTATTTCCTGGCCTTTGAACAAATTCGTCAGTACCTGCAGTTGTTCCACCTTGTGGACTTCTACCTATTCTTCTAGAATAAAAAACATTATCTGTAGTAAAAGGCCCGCCAGCTTCTGCCTTGGTTACTTGATAATCGAATATATTTTTATTTTCTACAAAAAAAGGGCGTTGTTCTTCTTGAAAAACCTGAAAACCATCTAATGAAATTACAGATGGATCTGCTTCTACTTGACCAAAATCTGGATTTACAGTAAAATCTAACGTTAAGTTATTTGTAATTCCAACTTTTCCATCAATTCCAAAACTAGCACTACTTCTTTTTCCGGTTGCAAATGGATTTCCAATTTCTTTTTCAAAAGTTTCGGTTTGACCAACTGCATAAGGTTGAATTTCTAATTGTTTTTGTGGTTTGATATTTGTAATTCCATGTAATTCACCAAAATTACTTATAAAGCCAGAAACAGTTCTAGGAATTCGCTGCCAAAGAGAACGTTCTTGTAACCTAAAATCCATTCGATGTATTTGTAAGCCCCATATTTGCTCTTTTTTATTGGTAAACCGAATTTGAGAAAACGGAATTTTAAATTCTGCTGTCCATCCTTCTTCATCAATTTTTGTTTTAACAAACCAAATTGGATTCCAACTTTTATCCCAACTTTTACCATTCAGAGATGCAAATTCCTCTCCTTTAACTCCTGCTGCAGTAACTGTAAATGCAAATGCTGTTCTTAAATCGCGGTAACTATCTAAATTGATTTCAATCCAATCTCCATCATTTCCATCTCTTCTGGATAACCGTTTTACAATTTTATCAGGTTCAGAATCATAACAACGAACAGCTAGATATAAATTCTTTTCATCATAAATAATTTTAAACTTTGTTCTTTGCGTTGGTTTATTCCCTTCTGTAGGTGATAATTGTGTAAAATTTTCATTCCAAGAAACAGTATTCCAAGTTTCATCTGTAATATCTCCATCAATAATTGGAGCCTTTTTTACCCTTTTTGTCGTGTAAATCCGTTTCGGTACTTTATCGGTTGTAGTTTCTTGATTATACGCAGTTTGCGCAATGAAAAAAGCAAGAAAGATGGAAAGTTTTTTAATCATTCTTAATAGTTGATTTTAATAGAAAAACATTTTTTTCTATTAAAAAGACTTCGAGTATTTAAGATTATTACATTAACAAGACGAAATTAGTAGTTTAGTCTCATAATTATTTGTTAAATATTCTTAATTTTCAGTAGCTAAAATAAAGCAAAACACTATTTGTCTATTTAATATTTAGTTGTACCTTTGCAAGCCTTTTTTAAGGAAAATTTTTATTTATTAATTGACAAAAACTAAAGTGTAATGAACACATTAAGTTACAAAACAGTATCAGCAAACAAAGAAACCGCCAATAAAGAGTGGTTGGTTGTTGATGCGGACGGGCAAACATTAGGTCGTCTTGCTTCTAAAATAGCAATGCTAGTTAGAGGTAAATACAAAACCAACTTTACACCTCACGTAGATTGTGGTGATAATGTTGTAGTAATTAACGCAGAAAAAATCACCCTTTCTGGAAACAAATGGGCTGATAAATCGTACATCCGTCACACAGGGTATCCTGGTGGGCAAAGATCGCTTACTGCTACAGAAATGTTCGAAAAAGATCCTACAAGATTAATCGAAAAAGCAGTAAAAGGAATGTTACCTAAAAATAAATTAGGAGCAGCTATTTACAAAAATTTATATGTTTATGCTGGCACTGAGCACTTACACACTGCTCAAAACCCTAAAGCTACTAACCTTAACGATCTTAGATAATGGAAACTGTACACAAAATAGGCAGAAGAAAAACAGCTGTTGCTCGTATTTATCTTTCTAAAGGAAAAGGTAATATTACAATCAACAAAAGAGAGTTTACAAATTATTTTACAACTTCAAGTTTACAATACAAGGTTCAACAACCTTTGCAATTAACAGATAATTTAACGTCTTATGATATTAAAGTAAATGTTTTTGGTGGTGGTGTAACTGGTCAAGCAGAGGCAATTCGTTTAGCAATTACTAGAGCTTTAGTAGCTATTAACGAAGAAGACAAAGCCCTTTTAAAACCTTATGGATTATTAACAAGAGATCCAAGAATGGTAGAAAGAAAGAAATTTGGTCAGAAAAAAGCAAGAAAAAAATTCCAATTCTCGAAACGTTAATAGCATACTCGAATTTATTTCGGTATTTCTATACAAACGTAGCGATGAATTGTTAATTTATAAATTAAATAAACAGTTTAGCATCTAAATATCTAAGACTCTGTTAAAAGGCTACTTAGGTATTGCTACATTAAAAAGAAAGTAAACAATGGCAAAAGTAAACATTAAAGAATTACTAGATAGTGGCGTACACTTCGGACACTTAACTAGAAAATGGGACCCAAACATGGCTCCTTACATTTATACAGAACGCAATGGTGTACACATCATCGATTTGTATAAAACAGCTGCAAAAATAGAAGAAACTGCTGCTGCGTTAGAGAAAATCGCTAATTCAGGTAGAAAAATTTTATTTGTTGCAACTAAAAAGCAAGCAAAAGACATCGTTGCAGAAAAAGCAAAAAGCATTAACATGCCTTACATCACAGAAAGATGGCCAGGCGGAATGTTAACAAATTTTATTACGATTAGAAAAGCTGTTAAAAAAATGGCTACTATTGATAGAATGAAGCTAGATGGATCTTTTGATGCATTATCTAAAAGAGAAAAATTACAAATCAACCGTCAAAGAGAAAAATTAGAAAAGAATTTAGGTTCTATTACTGATATGACTCGTTTACCAGGTGCAATTTTTGTAGTTGATGTTAAGAAAGAGCACATTGCTATTGCAGAAGCTCAAAACTTAAACATTCCTATTTTTGCAATGGTTGATACAAACTCTGATCCAAGACTTATTGATTTTGTAATTCCTTCAAATGATGACGCTTCTAAATCTATTGAAAAAGTATTAAGTTATATTATTGATGCTATTGCAAATGGTTTA
>JBDNGO010000128.1:0-41552 GCA_041689245.1 Flavobacteriaceae bacterium
ATTATGTAGCTAAAACATTAGAAACAATTGAATCAATACAGGCATTGAAAATGGCATTAGATGGCTTAGAAATAGAACCAACCAACTTAATTCATCACTCTGACAGAGGAATACAATATTGTAGTAATTCTTATGTAAAGTTATTGCAGGATTATAATGTAAAAATAAGTATGACTGAAAATGGAGATCCACTTGAAAATGCTATTGCCGAAAGAATAAACGGAATCATAAAAGAAGAATATCTACGTAACTATCAAGTAAACAACTTAAAAGAAGCTAAAGAGTTACTAAAAGCTGTGGTAGATTTATATAATAACGAAAGACCACATATGAGCATTAGTAACCTAACACCAAACCAAGTACATCAATCAACAGAAAAACTTAAATTAAACAAATTATGGAAGAACTATTACAAGAAAAATAGTAACATTGTAAAGCAAGAACAGGACGTAAATCAAACTGTAAACTTATTACAGGATTAATAACAAAAACTGTAAACTTATTTTAGGACGAGTCAATTCACTATACAGCCAACACACAAGCCAAAAATTGCAAAAGAGTATGTCTTTGCCAACGCTAGCAAGTTTTCGGAAAGAAAGCCAGTGGGTAACAAAGAGCTGAGTTGAAAAAAATCTACTTCTCTTCATTAATTTTATATCATTTTCAATAGTTTTAATAATATAAATTTTGTATTTTTATGTTAAGATTGAATATCAAACCGCATCAAATTATTGTAATTTAAAGGTCAACAATTCGGTCAACATAATTTATAAAGTTAATTAAAAGCACTGTAAATATAGAGGTTTAGGGTATAAGTTCAAGACCCGTCCAGACCGCAAAAAGCTTCTCAATTTTGAGAAGCTTTTTTTGTACGTATAGAACCTAAAAAATTACTTTTTATTTTTTGATGTATCATAATAATTGTAAACTGTATTTATAAAACTTAAAATATTTACAATATGGCAAATATCTTTCCTTCAGGTGTTAAAGGAGTAAAATATCCGAAGCCAATTATTGTAAGTGTTATTACTGAGAAATAGATTGAATCAACCCAATTCTAGCGTTCTAAATAATAATAGACAGTAATACCAAAACCAATAATAATTTAAGTGGGAAGTAGTAAATCTCAATATTGTTTTACTTTAAAAAAAGAAACAATGGTTTTAAAAAAGAGTATAAAATATAATTTTGAGAGGTGCTAAATCGTTGTAGTTTAAATATAATTAATAATAGTTGCACTTTTTTGCTTAAAAATTTGTTTATACTAATTTAATTTTTAGATTTGTCTCTTATAACAAAAACAAAATAATGTTACAAAACGTTTGGCAAGGTTTCTATTTTTACTTTTATTATTTTAATAAGAGCAGAGACTTTGTATAGTATTGTTAACACAATAATATATCATAAAGTCTCGAAATTCGAGGCTTTTTTTTTATGCATAAATGAAAAAAATAATAGCCATACAAGGAGCCGAAGGTTCTAATCATCATAAAGTTGCTAGAGACTTTTATGGAGATACAATTGAGTTAAAAGAATGTTTCTCTTTTGATGCTTTGGTTGATAGTTTGTTAGATAAAACTTCTGACCAAGGAATTATGGCAATAGAAAACACAATTGCTGGTTCTATCATTCCTAATTACGCATTAATAGATGCTAATAATTTACACATTTGTGGCGAAGAATATTTAAATATTCATCATCATTTAATGGCGTTGCCTGGTCAAAAAATAGAAGATATTAAAGAGGTGTGTTCACATCCAATGGCATTATTGCAGTGTAAAGAGTTTTTTAAAAAACATCCACAGATAAAATTGGTAGAAGATGTTGATACAGCAGAGGTTGCTAAAAGAATTTCAAAAGATAAATTATTAGGAGTTGCAGCAATTGCTCCGAAATTGGCTGCTGAAATTTTTGGATTAGAAGTGTTGGAAGACGAAATTCAGACGATGAAAGACAATTCAACTCGATTTGTAATTGTGCAAACAGAAAAACCTAATAACGGAATTGATCAAATAAATAAAGCATCATTAAAATTTCAGTTAGACCATAAAAGAGGAAGTTTAGCCGCAATTTTAAATGTATTGAGCGATTGTAAAATGAACTTAACAAAAATTCAATCATTACCAGTAATAGAATCGCCTTGGAAATATTCATTCTTTGTAGATGTTACTTTTGATGATTATAAAGAGTACAAAAAAGCAATCGCAATTATAAAAATAATGGCATCAGCATTTAAGGTTTTAGGAGCATATAAAAACGGAAGAAAATGACAACGTTACCCTGAATTTGTTTTAGGGTCTCATCAACAGAAAATATGATACAATTTGCAAACAGATTAAATACCGTAGAAGAATATTACTTTTCAACCAAATTAAGAGAAGTGGGAGAATTAGCTGCGTTAGGAAAACCTATTATTAATATAGGAATTGGTAGTCCAGATTTACAACCACCATCAGAAGCAATTGATGCAATTCAGAAAAGTTTTAATGATGCATCTGCGCATAAATACCAGAGTTATCAAGGTTTACTAGAATTGCGAAATGCAATTGCTACTTTTTACAAACACAAATTTGATGTAACTCTAAATCCTGAAAACGAAGTATTGCCTTTAATGGGAAGCAAAGAAGGAGTAATGCATATTTCTATGGCTTTTTTAAATGAAGGCGATAAAGTATTAATTCCAAACCCTGGTTATCCAACATATAGTTCGGTTACAAAACTGGTTGGAGCAGAACCTGTTTTTTACAACTTGGATGAAAGGCATCATTGGCAACCAAATTTTGATGAATTAGAAAAATTAGATTTAACGAAAGTGAAAATTATGTGGATAAATTATCCACACATGCCAACAGGTACAAATGCGTTAAAAGAAACTTTAGAGAAACTAGTTACATTCGGAAAAAAACATCAAATTTTAATCGTAAATGACAATCCATATAGCTTTATTTTAAATGAGTTACCATTAAGTATTTTACATATTGATGGCGCAAAAGACATCGCTTTGGAATTGAATTCACTAAGTAAAACGTTTAATATGGCTGGTTGGCGAGTAGGAATGGTTTTGGGAAATAGTAATTTTCTAAATCAGGTTTTAAAAGTGAAAAGTAATATGGATTCTGGAATGTTTTACGGAATTCAAAAAGGAGCTATTGAAGCTTTGTCTTTATCAGATAATTGGTTTAAAAATCAAAATAAGGAATACAAAGAACGCAGAGATTTAGTTTGGAAATTGGCAGATAAATTAGAGTGTACCTATAATAAAAACGCAACAGGACTATTTGTTTGGGCAAAAATTCCGAAGGGTAAAACATCCGAAGAATTCACAGATAAAATTTTATATAACAACGATATTTTTATAGCTCCAGGAACTGTTTTTGGTTCAAATGGAGAAGGTTTTATTCGGTTTTCATTATGTGTTCCAAAAGAAATAATTAAAGAAGCAATTAGTAGGTTTAAGTAAAAACCTTCAGTAATCAGTTGAGATTGTTAGTAAATGTTATTACGAGTAAGTATGACATGACAATCTCAAAATTAAAAGAGTAGAAACAAAAAAATGAATGTATTTGTAATAGGCATCGGATTGATTGGTGGAAGCATGGTGTTGGATATAAAATCTAATTATCCAGAAGCGATTATTTATGGAATAGATAACAACGAAAATCATTTAGATAAGGCATTGGAATTAGGAGTAATTGATAAAAAAGCAACATTAGACGAAATAGAAAATGCAGAAATTGTAATTGTTTCAATTCCGGTTGATGTACAATTAGAAGTAATTCCAAAAGTATTAGATAAAATGAATGATTCTTGTTTGCTTATAGATGTGGGTTCAACAAAAGAACACATCTGTAAAGTATTGGAAAATCATCCAAAAAGAAGAAATTATTTAGCAACACATCCAATTGCTGGAACAGAATTTTCTGGACCAACAGCAGCGCATTTAGGATTGTTTAATCAAAAAACAAATATTATTTGTGAAGTAGAAAAAACAGCTTTTAAATTACAAGAAAAAGCGTTAGAAATTTTCGCAAAATTAGGAATGCGTATTCGGTATATGGATGCTGTTTCTCATGATAAACACATTGCGTATGTATCACATTTATCGCACATAAGTGCATTTATGTTGGGTAAAACGGTTATCAATAAAGAAAAAAATGAACGTGATATTTTTGATATGGCAGGTTCAGGATTTGCATCTACAGTGCGTTTAGCAAAAAGTTCGCCAGCAATGTGGACGCCAATTTTTAAGCAAAATAAAGAAAATATACTAGAAACTTTAGAAGAATATATTGGCAATTTAAAACACTTTAAAGAGTTGATGGAACAGGATAATTTCTCTGAAATTTATAATGAAATGGAGAATACAAATTATATAAAACAAATTTTAAACGGCATAAAATAAATATGCCACAATCAATAGAAAAATGGAAAACACAAAAGAATTAAGAACATGGTTGGATGGGATGAAGCTTTCGCATCCACTAGTAATAGCAGGGCCTTGTAGTGCAGAAACCGAAGAACAGGTTTTAAAAATTGCACACGAATTAAAAGATTCTGATGTAAATTATTTTAGGGCAGGAATTTGGAAGCCAAGAACAAGACCAGGAATGTTTGAAGGTGTTGGAGAAATTGGTTTAAGATGGTTGAAAAAAGTAAAAGCAGAAACAGGTATGAAAACCTGTACAGAAGTTGCAAATGCTGCGCATGTTAAGTTAGCAATAGAAAATGATGTAGATTTATTATGGATTGGCGCGCGTTCTACAGTTTCGCCATTTATTATGCAAGAAATTGCAGATGCTTTGCAAGGTACAGACAAGATTGTGTTGGTTAAAAATCCGGTAAATCCAGATTTAGCGTTGTGGTTAGGTGGAATTGAAAGATTATATACCGCAGGAATTAAAAATTTAGGAGCAATTCATAGAGGATTTTCTACGTATGAAAAGTCGAAATATAGAAATATTCCAGAATGGCAATTGGCAATTGAGTTTCAAAATAGATTTCCAGATTTACCATTAATTTGTGATCCATCACATATTACAGGAAATAGAGATATGATTTTTGATGTTTCTCAAACAGCGTTAGATTTAAATTTTGATGGCTTAATGATTGAAACGCATACAGATCCAAATAATGCTTGGAGTGATGCTGCGCAGCAAGTTACACCTACAAAATTGAAGCAGATTATGGAGGATTTAAAGATTAGAAAAGAAACAAACACAGAAGCAGCATACCAAAGTGCTTTAGATAATTTGCGTGCTCAAATTAATGTAGCAGATAATCAATTGATGGAATTGCTAGGCAAAAGGATGAAAGTTTCTGATAAAATCGGTGCTTTAAAGAAAGAAAAGAACGTTGCTGTTTTACAATCTAAACGTTGGAACGAAATTCTTGGTAACATGATTTTAGAAGGCGAAAGTAAAGGTTTAAGTGAAGAATTTGTTTTAAAAATGTTTAAAGCAATTCACCAAGAATCTATCAATCATCAAGAAAAAATTATTAAAGGATAAAATTCTGCATAAATTATTTTGCCACAAATTCACGAATTCACTAATTATTCGTGAATTCGTGGCTAATTTTTTTTAATCATTTTTTTATTCTCATCTTTGCAACAATGACAGGAATTGTATATAAATCTACAGGAATTTGGTATCTGGTAAAAACAGAAAACAGATCATTTTACGAATGTAGAATGAAAGGGAAGTTTAGGATTCAAGGGATTAAAAGCACCAATCCAATTGCTGTTGGCGATGTTGTAAATTTCGAAATTGAAACCAATAACGATACGGAAACGGGAGTAATAAATGCAATTCATGATCGCAAAAATTACATCATCCGTAAGTCGGTAAATTTATCGAAGCAAACACACATTATTGCTGCAAATATAGATTTGGTTTTTTTGTTAATTACCATCAATAATCCGCCAACATTTACAACTTTTATAGATCGATTTTTAGTAACTGCAGAAGCGTATTCTATACCAACAGTTTTGGTTTTTAATAAGATAGATTCTTATGAGCTAGAACAACGATCTGAAGTACTTTACTTAAAAAACATTTACGAAAAAATAGGATATACATGTATAGAAGTTTCCGCCACAAAAAATATAAACGTAGAAAAAGTAAAAGAAATGATGCTTGGCAAAACAAGTATGTTTGTTGGTCATTCTGGTGTTGGAAAATCTACGTTGGTAAATGCAATTGAACCAACGTTGGATTTAAAAACAAAAGAAATATCCAATCAACACAAACAAGGACAACACACAACTACATTTGCAGAAATGTTTGATTTAGGTTTTAACGCTTCCATTATTGATACTCCAGGAATTAAAGGTTTTGGTGTTGTAGACATGGAAAAAGAAGAGATTGATAGCTATTTTCCAGAATTTTTAGCAGTAAAAAACAATTGTAAATTTAATAATTGTTTGCATGTTGAAGAGCCAAAATGTGCTGTAAAAGATGCTGTTGAGAATGAAGAAATATCGTATTCTCGCTATAAAAGTTATTTACAAATTATTGCTGGAGAAGAAGAACATTATAGAACCGATTTTTGGGAAAAAGAAGAAGAAGATTAAATGAAAGCTGTAATTCAAAGAGTAAAGCATGCAAGTGTAACGGTAAACGGAAATATAATTTCTGAAATAAAACACGGAATATTATTGTTGTTAGGAGTTTCCGAAAATGATACTTCAGAAGACATTCTTTGGCTGTCTAAAAAAACAGCAAATCTTAGAATCTTTAATGATGAAAATGGCGTGATGAACACATCTTTAATTGATGTAAACGGAGAAGCCATCGTTGTAAGTCAGTTTACATTACAAGCTAGTACAAAAAAAGGAAATAGACCAAGTTACTTAAGAGCTGCAAAGCCAGAAATTGCAATTCCACTTTACGAAGAATTTGTAAAACAATTTGAAACAGAAATTGGTAAAAAAGTAGGAACGGGTGAGTTTGGAGCAGACATGAAAGTTGAGTTGCTAAATGACGGTCCAGTTACCATCATAATTGACACTGAAGATAAAAATTAATGTCCTAGGAGTATAAATTTATATTCCTATATTTGTTACACGAAAAAAACATAAATAATGAAAAAAATAATCTTGATTTTAGTTGTTTTAGCAACTGTATTCGTTTCTTGGAAAGGAAAAGAAAATAAAAAAATAGTAGTAACTGACGAAGTAAAATCAGAAGTAGATGGCAATGTGAATATTGAAGCATCTGTTGTTCTTTGGAAAGGATTTAAACCAACTGGAAGCCATAACGGAATTGTAAAGTTAGTTTCTGGAACAATGATAATTGAAAATGGTGTTATTGCTGCTGGAGAGTTTGTAATGGATATGAAATCTATTACAGATGCAGATGGTAGTGCTAGATTAGAAGGACATTTGAAAAGTGCTGACTTTTTTGATGTAGAAAAATATCCAACATCTAAATTTGTAGTAATTTCTTCTAAGCTTGAAGAAGGAAAAGTTCAAGTTACCGGCAACTTAACAATCAAAGATGTAACAAAAAGTATTACAATTCCTGCAACACTTACTGAAGTTGATGGAAATTATATTTTTAAAAGCGATAACTTTAATATCAATAGAGCAGATTTTAATGTAAAGTATGGTTCTAAATCTTTCTTTGATAATTTAAAAGATAAGTTTATTGATGATTTAGTTGAAATGTCTTTTGAGGTAAAAGCTACAAAATAGAGTCCTTTAAACAAATTTAGAAAAACCCAAAATGAAAGTTTTGGGTTTTTTCTTTATAAATTAATTGCGGTAGAATTTTTCACTTCTCCAATTGTAAAGATACTGTGTGTGCTTCCAATATGTTTAATGGCTGTTAGTTTGGTTATCATAAAATCTCTATAAGATTCCATATCTTTTACATAAATTTTAAGAATGTAATCGTAATCTCCGCTTACATGAAAACATTCAGAAACTTCTGGTAATTTTAAAACTTCAGTTTCAAAATTACTGACATATTCTTTGGTATGTTGAATCAATTTAATGTGACAAAAAACTAAAAAGGATTTATCGATTTTGTTTTTGTTGACAATCGCAACATAGTGTTTAATTACTTCTTCTTTTTCAAGTTTTTTAATGCGTTCATAAACTGCTGTAACAGATAAGTTGAGTTGTAGAGAAAGCTGCTTTGTTGTCTGTTTGCTGTCTTTTTGTAAAAGATAAATCAGTTTTTTATCGATGGCATCTAATTTCATTCCGAAAAATTTTCTAGTTAATGTTAAAAATAATATCAATAATAGTTTTAAAATTTATTTTATAGAGTAAAAATAGAAAAATAATCTATATATGAATCAATGTATTGATTAATAATCTATAATGTTGTTCATTTGTTTATCAAATAAAAAATCATGAAATTCAAACCAGCAAATAATATTCAAGATTTACAATACTTCGGAGAATTTGGAGGTGTAAATCCATCAATTTCAGATTCATCAACGTATACCTTTTTATCAGCAAAAACTATGTTAGATACCTTTGAAGGAAATACAGATGGATGTTATTTATATTCACGTCATTCATCACCGAGTAACTTATATTTAGGTGAAGCTTTGGCAGCAATGGAAGGAACAGAGACAGCAAATGTTGCAAGTTCTGGAATGGGAGCAATTACGCCAACTATTTTACAAATCTGTGGCAATGGAGATCACATTGTTTCTAGTAGAACAATTTATGGCGGAACGTATGCGTTTTTAAAGAATTTTACACCAAGAATGGGAATTCAAACATCTTTTGTAGATATTACAAAATTGGATGTTGTTGAAGCAGCGATTACTCAAAACACAAAAATTATTTATTGCGAATCTGTAAGTAACCCCCTATTGGAAGTAGCAGATATCATAGCATTATCTGCTTTAGCAAAAAAGCATAATTTAAAATTAGTAGTAGATAATACGTTTTCTCCATTATCAATTTCTCCGGCACAATTAGGTGCAGATGTAGTTTTGCATAGTTTAACGAAGTTTATCAATGGGGCCTCAGATACAATGGGTGGCGTTGTTTGTGGTACAAAAGAATTTGTGAATTCTCAAAAAAGTGTTATTGACGGCGCAAGTATGCTATTAGGAGCTTCTATGGATTCTTTGCGTTCTGCATCCATTTTAAAGAATATGAGAACGCTGCATATCAGAATGAAACAGCACAGTAAAAATGCTGCTTTTTTAGCGGAAAAATTTGAAGCAGACGGATTAAAAACTGTGTATCCAGGTTTAAAATCGCATCCATCTCACGAGATTTTTAAATCGATGATGAATGAAGAATATGGTTATGGCGGTATGTTAACAATTGATGCTGGAAATTTAGACAAAGCAAATGCGTTAATGGAATTAATGCAAGAAAAAAATCTTGGTTATTTAGCGGTAAGTTTAGGTTTTTATAAAACGTTATTCTCAGCTCCAGGAACTTCAACTTCATCAGAAATACCTGAAGAGGAACAATCAGAAATGGGATTAACGGACGGATTAATTCGTTTCTCAATCGGATTAGATAATGATATTGAAAGAACTTATGCAACGATGAAAGTTTGCATGAAACAAGTTGGCGTTTTGTAATTTAAATCCCTTTAATCCGATTCCAAAGGGTACTAAAAAAATCTTCTGACGGATTAAAACTGTTAGTGGGTTTCTTTTCTAAACGAGACCCATTTTTTTGGATTTCAAAATTCATTACAGCTATAATAGAATCTTGTTTTGTTAGCATTACATAGCGCAAATCGTTGTAAATAATTTTAGTTGGATTTTCTTGTTTTTCAATTAAATAATAGTGGTCGCTAAACCAAGTTAATCTTTTTAAATCAGCATTTTTTTGATCTAAAATAATGGTGTCTTTTTCAATAGTAATAATTTTATCAGTCGTGTTTTTTAAATCGAAAATAGAATAATATGCAATTTTATAATCAGTATTAGTTTCTGCAATTCCGTACCACAAAAAATTATTTAAAATAGTTGGTTGCGTTCTAAATCGTATATATGAAACTCCTGCTTTTTCAAAAGATTTTTTAAAAACCGAATCCATATACATTTTATTACCAAGTGTAAAAAGCATGTAAGCGGAGCTGATGTAAATTCCAGCTTTTGTCCATATTAAACGTTTATTATTTGTTCTTTTGAAGAATAGTACCACAATCATACAAAACAAAAAAGGCAATGTATATAAAGGGTCAACAACCGAAATAGTATTAAAAGCAACTCTATAATCTGAAAACGGAGCAAATAATTGTGTTCCGTAAGGCGTAAAACTATCTAAAAGAGGATGCGTAAAAATGGACAAAAAGAACAACCAAGTCCAATCTTTTTTAGTTGTTGTGTTCCATCTTTTCCCGGAATTGTATAATTTATATGCGATGTATCCGAAAATAAATGCACCTAAAAAGGCGAAAGTTAACGAATGCATAAATCCTCTATGAAAAGTCATGATATCTATGCTATTAGAATAAAATAACTTTCCAATAAAAACATCTAAATCAGGAATTGTTCCTCCGATTGCACCAAGTAATAAAGCCTTGTTTCCAATTTTTTTACCAAGCGCAATTTCTCCACAAGCAGCACCTAAAACAATTTGAGTTAACGAATCCATCGCCGCAAATGTAGTAAACGAAATTGATTTGCACAGCTTCATCTAAAATCGTAACATTACACATCAAAATTTTAACTGAAAACTTTTTAACTAATGGAAAGCCAAAATATCACTCCTAGAGAACCACAAGATGAAAACATTATTGAAAATAAAGAGCTCAACATTTGGGAAGCTTTAATTCCCGTTTTTGCTTTAATAGTGATGTTGTTTTACAATGTGTTTTTTGTTTATGGTGATGATGCTTTAAGCGGAAGTAATCAGTTTATTTTATTAATGGGAGCGTCAGTAGCTGCAATTGTGGGTTTTTTTAACAAAGTTTCCTATAAACAAATGATGGAAGAGGTTGCAGAAAATGTAAAATCTACAACAGGTGCTTTATTAATCTTATTAATGGTTGGTGCTTTAGCAGGAACTTGGTTGATAAGCGGAATTATTCCTTCAATGATTTACTACGGATTACAAATGTTAAATCCGACGATATTTTTAGCGGCAAGTGTTGTTATTTGTTCTATTATTTCGATTGCAACGGGAAGTTCTTGGACAACTTCTGCAACAGTAGGAATTGCGTTAGTTGGTATCGGAAATACTTTAGGGATTTCTGCAGGAATGACAGCAGGAGCAGTATTATCTGGAGCCTACTTTGGAGATAAAATGTCGCCTCTTTCAGATACAACAAACTTAGCGCCAACAATGGCCGGTGGAGAATTGTTTGATCATATAAAATACATGGCAATTACAACCATACCAACAATCATAGTAACATTAATTGTTTTTATAATTATCGGATTTTCAATTGATACAAATGGTACTCCAGACATCACAGATAAACTAACGGCTATTGATGGAGCATTTAATATTTCACCTTGGTTATTTATTGTACCAGCAGTTGTAATTTTTATGATTGTTAGAAAAACACAGCCTTTAGTAGCTTTATTAGCTGGTACCTTATTGGGCGGAGTGGTTGCTATTATTGCACAGCCAGATATTGTTGCTAAAGTTGCAGGCGCAGATTCTTTGACTTTTAGCTCTGCTTATAAAGGAGTGATGAATGCAATGACAGTTAGTTCTTCTGTGCAAACTTCTAGTGCAGAATTAAACGATTTATTTACGGCAAAAGGAATGAGCGGAATGTTAGGTACAATTTGGCTAATTATTTGTGCCATGGTTTTTGGTGGTGTGATGGATGCAATTGGTGCATTGGCTAGAATTAGTAAAGCATTGTTAAGTTTAGCATCTTCTGTATTTGGCTTATTTGCTAGTACGGTTGCAAGTTGTTTGGCGTTAAACGTTACAGCTTCAGATCAATATTTAGCAATTGTAGTTCCTGGAAAAATGTTTAAAAAAGCATATGAAGATAAAGGATTAGCGCCAGAAAATTTAAGTAGAACTTTAGAAGATTCTGGAACTGTAACTTCGGTTTTAATTCCGTGGAATACTTGTGGAGCTTACCAATCTGGAGTTTTAGGAGTTGGTGTTTCAGAGTATTTTTTCTACGCAATATTTAATTGGCTAAGTCCGATTATGACTTTAATTTTCGCTGCTTTTAACATCAAAATTAAACAATTGGTAAAAAAATAAATGATTGTTAAAGCGGTTTCTTATGATGCAGCATCTTTTTACGCTAAGTATGGGTTTAAAACAATTAATCAACAAGAAAGTTCTATTCCTGGAAGATTTTACCCGAAATGGAATTAGAGTTTCCAGAGAATATGTAAAATTATTTTTTCGTCAAAAGATGTAATATTCCTGACGTTAGTAAAAGTATCCAAGGAGAACCATGTAATAAAACATCAAAATAATCTTGAAATTGCATGGCGTGTTCTCTACTAAAAGCATTTCCACCTAAAACCCATTGAATTTTACCCCAAATATGTGGCGGATTAAATGGTGCTAAACCCAGGGTTAAACTTACTAGTAAAAAGAGCTTCCAATTGTCTAGTAGTTTTTGTTTCATAATTTTATATAGTCCTTTCTTTTGGGAAGGATTTAGGATGGGCTTATATAAACCAATTCCACACCAGACCAAATCGAATTACATAATCTCTATATGGATAATTTGGCGCAGAAAAATAATTCTTTTTTAAAAACATTGAACTTAGATTATCTGCTTTTAAATAAATACGTGTTCTTCTAATTTGTGCATTGATAAAAACATCAAAAGTTGGATAACCGATATCTGTTGAATTCTGAATTGTAAATTCATTTAACAACGGATTAAACGCATTTGCTGTGTACTTTGAAAAATATTTAAATGTAATTCCTGTTTGTAAAAACAACGGCTTTCTTTCAAACACAAAACTTGAAAAATACAAGGTATTTCTTGTTACAAAATTAGGAACTCTAAAAACATCTCGTCCGCTACTAACATTCTGGTATAGAATTGTGTTATTCAAGGCAAACTTCCCGAATTTGAATTCGTTATTTGCTTTTATTTTTAAATAGGTAATATTTTCTCCAGATTGTTGCGGTTTAGAATTGACATCAAAATACGTGTAGTTTTCAATGTTTGTAATGCTTGCGTTTACATGTATCCATTTAGATTGCATTTCAACTGCAATATTTCTAGTATTAATGTTTTTAAAAGCATCGTTTTGCCAATTATATTCGTCGTACGCACTTTGATATAAAATGGCATTAAAGTTTGGCGATTTAGAATTGATAGAAATCCTTCCTTTAAAAGTAAGTAAACTATCCTTTTTAAAAATCGCTTCGCTATAAAAATTTGAGCCAGAAATTCTTCCAGAACCAGGAGTAAGGTTTACGTCTGTGTTTAATTGAAAGTTCTTAATTGCTGCGTTCCAATTTCCGCCAAAAGAAATTGCAGAACCTTTAATGTTAGGATTTGTAATTGTGTTTATCGTTGAATTTATTACAGCATTATATCCGTAATTATAATTGGTTAAACCCGTGTTTACTCTGAAGGTTCCTAAAATATATTTTGAGTTAAACTCTAAGAAAACTTGATTGTTAACGTACTTATTTTCTACGGCATCTGTAAAACCAGAAGTAACATTTGCTTTTCCAAAATATGCAGTGTTTAAGATGGTTTCTTTAAACTCATATCTTTTAGTTTCACTTGTATATGCATGTCCTAGTTTTAAATTGGTAAAGCTGTTTTTAAGGCTGTCTTTAGACGAATATAATTTATAATCGTGCTCAGCATAAAAACGAGTTCCATCTAATAATGTTTCTGTTCCTTCAAGATTTACGTCTAATCTTCCTCTGTCAGAAAAATTAGGGTCATTTGTTGAAAATGCGCTTAAAGAAGTTGTGGTTAATCCGCCATTTTCTTGATTTATTAAATCTTGTGTAGCAATATGTCCTCTTATAGAATAGCGATTGTTTTTAGTTTGATAACTAAATACGGTTCTAAAATTTCCTTGAGAAGCTAAAGAGTTTCTGTAATTTCCTAAAGATCGTAAACCTTTGTAGAGAATTCCAACATTAAATCGTTCAGAGAAATTCAATGTAAATAAAGTTTCTAAAACCTGACCTTGTTGTAAACCTGTTCTATATAAAATTTCTGAACTTGGCGTCGGAACTTTGTAATAATTAACATCCTCTTTAGATACATAATTAAAATGTTTAGCGTTCATTCCTATTATGGGAAGCGAATTCTGATTGGAAAAATCGTACCCTAAATTGTTAAAAGTTTGTCCTTGATTATGAAAATCTAGTAATTCAAAATTGTCTTTTCGCAAAAAATTATAGCGGTATTCTTTTAAAATTGTTAAGGTAGTGTCTATATAGGTGGTGTCTTTTTTAAATGAAATAATTTTGTAATCTGTGTACTTGGTTTTTCCATTTAGTAGAACAATGGTATTTTTTTTATTTGTAAAGGTAGAATCTAACTGATGTCTTCCCAGAGAATTGTCAATTTGAGAATAGATACTATTCATGCTAAAAAGCATAATTAAAAAGATACTAAAAAAACGATTTTTCATTTAAAATGATTGATATAGCAAATGTAAAATTTTTAAACGGAAAAAAAAATGAATAACTTCTTCTAAAACTATTAATCAGTAAAAGACCTCTCATTTTTATGAGAACAAATAAATTGTCATTCCCATGAAAATGGAAATCTAAAAGAAAAGAAATTGCTTTTATATTCTTTTCTTTGTAGTGATGTTAAAAATTAATTATAGCGGAAAAATTTTAGAAGCCGGAACAGATGAAGCCGGAAGAGGTTGTTTGTGTGGTCCAGTTGTAGCAGCTGCTGTTATTTTACCAGAAGATTTTGAGCATCCATTTTTAAATGACTCAAAGCAGCTAACTAAAAAACAGCGTAATGAGTTAAGGCCTTTTATAGAAAAAAAGGCTGTTGCTTTTGGTGTTTCATTTGTTGATGAAAAAGAAGTTGACAAAATCAATGTATTACAAGCGTCAATTACAGGAATGCAACGTTCTATTTCGCAATTAAATCCGCAGCCAGAATTTATTATTGTTGATGGAAATAAATTCAATTCGTATAAAGATGTTCCGTATAAAACCATTGTAAAAGGCGATGCAAAATTTATGAGCATTGCCGCAGCTTCTGTATTGGCAAAAACCTACAGAGATGAATTTATGGAAAAAATTCATCAAGAATTTCCAATGTATAATTGGAAACAAAATAAAGGGTATCCAACAAAACAACATAGAAATGCGATTCGAGAATTCGGAATTACAACCTACCACCGAAAAACATTTCGATTACTTCCAGAACAATTAAAATTAGATATCTAATATCATTTTGAGTAGAAGTAAAACGAAACTAAAAACATTCACTTATGTCCTTTATAATAAGATCTCTTTACTGCGGTCGAGATTCCTGCGAAGGCAGGAATCCATACTTTTTTTATAGATTACTATCTTAGTTAATCAAGTTCAGCACGAAGCCTTAGGAACGACAGATTCCATAAAAAAGGTATTGCTCTAAATTGCTTTAAAAATATATCCTTTTTCTGAATAGTATTCCAATACTTTTGGCAATACATAGGTTAGTTTTTCTGCTGCTTTTTTGCTGTCATGAAAAACGATAATACTTCCGTTTGTTGTATTTTTCAATACATTTTCTAAACATTTTTGGCTGCTGATAGAAGTGTCAAAATCAGCACTCAACACATCCCACATAATAATTTTAAAACCTAAACTTTGTAATTTTTTAGCCTGACATGTTTTAATTTTTCCGTAAGGCGGACGAAATAACTTAGCTTTATTATCAAGTTGCTTTTCAGCAAGCAATGTGTTTTCTATATAGGTTTTGGATCTTGTGCTACTACCTTTTAAATGATTATTGGTGTGATTACCAACTTGATGCTTTTCTTCTAAAATACGATTGTATATTTCAGGCTCAGAAACAACATTTTTACCAATACAAAAAAACGTAGCTTTTGCATTGTATTTTTTTAAAATATCTAAAGTCCAATTGGTAATTTCTGCTGTTGGACCATCATCAAAAGTTAGGTAAATTTCTTTTTTATCTGTAAAAAAACGCCACGTGTACTTCTTAAAAATTTGTTGAATTAACCTTGGCGTTTTTGTAAGATACAATTTCATAAATGTATTTTTATTCTTCCATTAAATGGTCAAATAGTTTCATTGAATTCATAAAATCTTGTTGTAATTTTTTAACATACACAGTGTCTTTGTCACTGGTAGTAACTTGTTCTAAAACACCTCTTTTGTACATTAACAATATGTTTTGCAATTCATCAATAATAATATTGTTATACTTGATGTCGTAAGTGCTGTACCAAAGTAGTTTTTGTTGTAGTATTTTAATAAGTGCTTCAGATGTTTTTCTTGCTTTTTCTGGCTTTCCAATTTGATAATAAATTTCTGGATATCCCAGAGCAATACTATAATGATCAAATTGTTCTATCGGCATTTTTTCTAAAGATAAATCTAGAATTTCTTCTGCTTTTTCAAAGTTTTTTTCATCAGCAAAAGTTTCTGCCAAGCGCAACATATTATTACGTAATGAGATGGCGTTTTTACGAGTTTGTTCGTCTATATAAATTTTACCGCTATTAATGTTTCTCCATTCTAATTTCTGAATATTGTTATACATTTTTTCAGAATCAATTCTCCCCATATCAAACATGGTTCGTTCTCTAATTTTATTCCCAGCGGCATCAACTTCAATCATTGGTGTTTTAATAGGAACTAATTTAAAAGACATTCCGTCTAGTTGTAAATACTCTTTTAGCCAAATGTATTCTCCATCATCATTTGCTCCACCAGTAAAATAAATGGGTTGTTTCCAATCAAAGTTTGCTAAAATGTCTAACATTAAAATACGGTTTTTTGTCAAGCCTCTTTTATCAACTGTAATATCAATAAAATCAACCATTTTATCGGCATCTTTTGCCGCAACAATTCCGCTTTTTAAAGCATTTTCTTTATTAACAGGAATTCTAATTCTGTTTGTTGGATATGTTTTTAATTTGTCTGATTCATTGATGTAATAGGTAACTTCGTTATCACTTTCTATCCATCTTATAAAATCTTTTATTTCAATAATAGAATCTTTAAATTGTGGATGAGGTAAATGATAAGCAACATCTAAAGAACCCGTTTTGTATTTATCATGTGTTAATTGAGATGGAATTGGCGGAGCCTCATAGGTTGCTCTTTTCATTTGATCGATATACCAATCTGTAGCAAATAAACTGGTGTTTATCAACTTAATATCTCTTCTGATACCTTCTACTTCTTGCATGTACCAAAGCGGAAAAGTATCGTTGTCTCCGATGGTAAACATGATGGCATTCGGGTCACAAGATTCTAGATATGCTTGCGCATTTAAACGCGTTGTATATCGATTAGATCTATCGTGATCATCCCAGTTTTCTGATGCCATTAAAGTTGGTACAGCCAATAAAGAAATTACTGAAACAGCAATTGCTATGTTTTTTTTGTTTCCTAAGTGTTTTAAATATTGATATAAGGCAAAGACACCAAAACCAATCCAAATTGCAAAAATATAAAAGGAGCCAACAATAGCATAATCTCGTTCTCTAACTTCAAAAGATTTTGGGTTTGTATAAAAAATAACTGCAAATCCAGTAAATGCAAAGAATAAGAAAAGGGCATAGAAATTTTTCTTGTCAAACTTTATTTGATATAATAAACCTATTATTCCTAATAGCAAAGGCAAAAAGTAATACTTGTTTCTTCCTTTATTTTCTTTTATAACGTCTGGCAAATTTTGTTGAGAACCCAATCTTGCTTCATCAATAAAATCAATTCCGCTAATCCAGTTTCCATTAAACAAATCCATCTCACCTTGTTTGTCATTTTGCTTTCCAACAAAATTCCACATAAAATAACGCCCATACATATAACCGAACTGAAAACTCAACATAAAATTCAAGTTTTCTCTAAACGTTGGTTTCCGTTTAGAATTTGCCGGAATACCAGCAATAGTTTTGTAATTTGCTTCTCTTTCAGGATCTACCATTCTTGGGATAAAGCCTTTGTGTTTAGAAGAATAATTTGGTTCTGTGTTTTTGTATTTATTTACAATAACATATTTTTTATTCTTTAAATCCTTTTCATATTTTGGTTTTCCATCTACATAAGGATTGTTTTTATCTAAATCGTCTGTGTTGTATTTAATAGAATAATACGTATCATAAAAAACATTGGCATCACCATATTGTTCTCTATTATAATACGCTAATAATTCTCTTGCACTTGACGGATTATTCTCATTAATAGTTGTGTTTGCATTTGCTCTAATTGGCAACATTAACCATGATGAAAACCCTATCATGATAAATAATATAGATAAAATAAGCGTGTTTAAATTCACCTTATTCTTTTTACGGGTATATTTTATTCCGTAATAAAAAGCTGCTATGAGTATGATTCCGGCAATAATACTTCCCGAATTAAAAGGTAACCCAAAGCTATTTACAAAAAATATTTCTGTTGAACTGAAAAATTGTAATGTATATGGAAATAAAAATTTAAAAGTAAAAGCTAAAATCACTACAGAAATTATAGATGCAATTGCGGTAGTTTTTAGTGTTATTGTATGATAGGTTTTAAAGAAATACAATAGTACAATTGCAGGAATTACCAACAACGATAAGATGTGTACTCCAAAAGATAATCCTACAACAAAACTGATAAGTAATAACCACCTATTTCCTCTTGGCAACTGCATTTCGTTTTCCCATTTTAAACCTAGCCAAAACAAAATTGCCATTAAAAAAGAAGACATTGCGTACACTTCCCCTTCTACTGCACTAAACCAAAAACTATCAGAAAACGTGTATGCTAAGCCCCCAACAACTCCAGATCCAAGAATGGCAATAACACTAGATAAAGAAGATTCTCCATCATTCTTTGCCATTTTTTTAGCCAAATTGGTAATGGTCCAAAACATAAATAAAATTGTGAAAGCACTTGCTAAGGCAGACATAAAGTTTACCATTTTAGCAATTCCGCTTAATTCATTTGTAAACATTGCAAAAAATGCTCCTAACATTTGAAACAATGGTGCTCCTGGTGGATGACCAACTTCTAGTTTTACAGCTGTAGAAATATATTCTCCACAATCCCAAGCGCTAACTGTTGGTTCTAATGTTAGCGTATACGTTATTAATGCGATAGCAAATACAATCCAACCTGTAATTGTATTCCATTTTTTATATGTAGATTGAGTCATCATCAAATTTAAATATGTGTGGCGAATTTACTAATTTATCAGGAACTTTATGTTGGTAAAACGTGGTAACTAGCAATTTACTGTAATAAAGATTTGTTAAAAGTAAAAAAACAAAGAAAATAGTTGCAATATTCAAAGTTTGAATTAAATTTGCACCCGCAATTGGCCTATGGTGTAATTGGCAACACACCGGTTTTTGGTACCGACATTCAAGGTTCGAGTCCTTGTAGGCCAACAAAAAGCCTCACTATTTTTAGTGAGGCTTTTGCATTTTATACTTTTTATAACTTAAATTAAAAATGTAATTACGGGTTTTAAAGAGCTTTTAGAAAGACTTTTGCTAATGTTTCTGTTAAATAATCTAAAAATACCACTTCTCTCGTGAGTAGAAAGTGCAATTAAATCTGCATTTACTTCTTTAGAAAAATTTAAGATGCCATTTTCAACAGAATCGTCATTATAAATATTAATAGAGTGTTTAGAATTTGGATATTCACTTAAAAAAGCTTCCATTTTTTGTTTAGCTTTTTTAGTGCTCTTAAATCGATTCATTGTATTTACATTTAATAAATGAATTTTACTTTCGAGTTTTTGAGAAAAATCTAATAAAATTTCAAAAGATTTTCTATCTTCTTCATTAAAGTTTGAAGCAAAAACCAACTCTTTAATATTAAAATCTTTTGGATCGTTATTAACAAATAAAACAGGAATTTTAGAGCCACTAACAACTCTTCTTATGTTAGAACCAATTAATAACTCATCAAAAATGGATATTTCTTTAGAGCCCATAAGAATAAGATCTGCATTAATTTTAGAGCTAAATTTTATAATACCTTCAGAAGGTTTTTCAAAACGGATAGCATATTTAACGACAGTCTCTGAGCTGAAAAATTTCTTTTTTAGTTTGATGATTTTCTCTTTAGTTTTTTGAATGTATAGCATACTTTGAGGAATGCCAAAATTGCTTCCAGAACCCATGTCTATATGACCTTTTGGGAGTTCTAATAAGTGTAAAAGATACACTTCAGTTTTAGTTTCACTTGCAAATTTAGAAGCTAATTTTATTGCATACTCAGACTGTACAGAGAAATCGATAGGAACTAGAATTTTTTTCATGTTGTAAAATTTAAAAAAAAGTTACACAAGGCACATAAATGTACAAAAAAAATATTTAACTCTAAGCTATTTGGGTATTTATGAATAAGTTACTATATTTGCAGCGAAAATAACGTAAAAGAAAGAATGAAGGGGGCTATAAGCCCCTCTTTTTATACCAAAAATGAATAAAGAAAAAGTACAAGATTTATTAGAAGAAGCGTTGGCAGAAAACGAATCTTTATATTTAATTGAATTGTCTTTTTTGCCAGGAAATAAAATTCAGGTTGTAGTTGATGGTGATGCTGGAATTTCTTTAAGTGAATGTATGAGAATCAGTAGAAATATTGAGCATAATTTAGATAGAGAAGAAGAAGATTTTGCGTTAGAAGTTACTTCTCCAGATATTGCAGAACCATTAAAGGTTAAAAGGCAGTATATTAAGAATCTTAATAGAATTTTAACCGTTAAGATAAATGATAAAAAAATAGAAGGAACTTTAATAGAAGTTAATAAAGACGATATAGTATTGTCTTGGAAAGCAAGAGAACCAAAAGCAATAGGGAAAGGGAAAGTAACTGTAGATAAAACAGAAACAATAGCTTATCAAAACATAATTGAAGCAAAAGTGAAGATAATTTTTTAATAAAATACTTGAATGGAAAACATAGATTTAATTGATTCATTTTCAGAATTTAAAGACAATAAAAGTATAGACAGAGTAACATTAATGTCTATTTTAGAAGAAGTTTTTAGAGCTGCATTGAAGCGTAAATTTGGATCAGATGATAATTTTGATATTATTATCAATCCAGATAAAGGAGATTTAGAAATTTGGAGAAATAGAGTTGTTGTCGCAGACGGAATGGTTGAAGATGATAATGAAGAAATTGAACTATCTGAAGCAAGAAAAATTGAGCCAGATTTTGAAATTGATGAAGATGTATCTGAAGAAGTGAAATTAATTGATTTAGGAAGAAGAGCTATTTTGGCATTACGTCAAAACTTAATTTCTAAAATTCAAGAACACGATAGCACAAATATTTTTAAACAATTTAAAGATTTAGAAGGAGAAATTTATAGTGCAGAAGTTCATCATATACGTCATAACGCAATAATCTTACTAGATGACGAAGGAAATGAATTGGTATTGCCAAAAAGCGAGCAAATTCGTTCAGACTTTTTTAGAAAAGGAGATTCTGTTAGAGGCGTAATTAAATCAGTAGAATTAAGAGGAACTAAGCCGGTAATTATTTTATCTAGAACTTCATCAGAATTTTTAGTAAAATTATTTGAACAAGAAATTCCAGAAGTTTTTGATGGATTAATCACAATTGAAGGTGTTGCAAGAATCCCTGGAGAAAAAGCAAAAGTAGCTGTAGATTCTTATGATGATAGAATTGACCCAGTTGGAGCTTGTGTTGGTATGAAAGGATCACGTATTCATGGAATTGTCCGCGAATTAGGAAACGAAAATATTGACGTAATCAATTATACAAAAAATGAACAATTATATATTGCTAGAGCATTAAGTCCTGCAAAAATTGTTTCAATGGAAATTAAACCAGCAGAAGAAGTTATTGATGGTAAAAAAGGGCGTGTAAGTGTATTTTTAAAACCAGAAGAAGTTTCTAAAGCAATTGGTAAGGGAGGAGTGAATATTAGATTGGCAAGTCAGTTGACTGGTTATGAAATTGATGTTCAACGTGAAGGAATAGAAGACGAAGATGTTGAATTAACTGAATTTGGTGATGAAATTGAAGGATGGGTAATTGCCGAATTCAAGAAAATAGGGTTAGATACTGCAAGAAGCGTATTAGAAAAAGACGTAGCAGAATTACTAAAAAGAACTGATTTAGAAGAGGAAACAATTCTAGATGTTCAACAAATATTAAAAGAAGAATTTGAAGATTAATTTTTTAATCAGACAATTATAAATTATTCTGAGAATATAACGATACAATGTATAAAGTGTATTTTCTTTAAAGGCTAAACAATAAAAATATATGGCTGAAAGCAAAACAATGAGGCTTAATAAAGTTTTAAGAGAATTAAATATTTCTCTAGATAGAGCGGTAGAACATTTATTAAAAAATGGGCACGAAATAGATGCGCGTCCAACTACTAAAATATCTGGTGAAGTATATCAAGTATTGCTTGATGGTTTTCAAACAGATAAAACTAAAAAAGCAGCTTCTAAAGAAGTAGGAGAAGAAAAGCGAAAAGAAAAAGAAGCCATAAGATTAGAATTAGGAGCTAAACTAGAGAAAAAACGTTTAGAAGAAGAAGCTAAAAAAGAAGTTTTAAAAGCAAAAGCAGAAAAGGTAGAAATTAAAACTGTTGGTAAGATTGATATCAATCTAGTTGTTGCTAAAAAAGAACCTAAAAAAGAAGAAGCTAAGCCTATCGAAGCACAAGTTATAAAGGAAGAAAAGCCTGTTGAAAAGAAAGTAGAAAGTGTTGAAAAACCTAAAGTAGAAGAGAAAATAGAGGAGAAAGTAGAAGTAGAAAAGCCTAAGGCTAAAGAAGTAAAAGAAGTAATTATTCCGGAAGTTGAAGAAGAGATTACTGCAGAAAATGCCGAAAAACTTACTACACAATATAAAAAATTAGACGGTCCAAGAATTACGGGTCAAAAAATTGATTTAAAGCAATTCGAAAAACCTAAAAAGAAAAAACCAGAAGTAAAACCAGAAGTAAAACAAGTTGTTAAAACTACTATTTCTGATTCAAAAAAGAAAAGAAAAAGAATTGTTAAGCCGGCAAATAACAACAGAAATAACCCTGGAAGAAATGCTGGAGGAAATGCTAGTGGAAATGCCGTTGGAAATGCTGGTGGAAATACTAGAGGCGGATATAAAGGAAGAGGTCCAGTAAGACCAATTGTTAAAAAAGAAGAACCAACAGAAGCAGAAGTTCAAAAGCAAGTACGTGAAACTTTAGAAAGGCTTCAAGGTAAATCTAGCAAAGGAAAAGGAGCAAAATACCGTAGAGACAAAAGAGATCAACACAGACATCAGTCTGAAATGAATCAAGAAATCGCTGCTGCAGAAAGCAAGATTTTAAAAGCTACAGAATTTGTTACCGTAAGCGAAGTTGCTACGATGATGGATGTTCCTGTTACTAATATCATTTCTGCATGTATGTCTTTAGGTCTGATGGTAACAATGAATCAGCGTTTAGACGCAGAAACATTAGTTATTGTAGCAGAAGAATTTAATTATAAAGTTGAGTTTGTTGGTGCAGAAGTAGAAGAAGCTATTGTAGGCGTAGAAGATAAAGAAGAAGATTTAGAAACTCGTGCGCCAATTATTACAGTAATGGGCCACGTAGATCATGGTAAAACATCTTTATTAGATTATATTAGAAAGGCAAATGTTATTGAAGGAGAATCTGGAGGAATTACACAACATATTGGTGCGTATTCTGTAAAGGTTGGAGATCAGAAAATAGCATTTTTAGATACTCCAGGTCACGAAGCTTTTACAGCAATGCGTGCTCGTGGAGCTCAAATTACAGATTTAGTAATTGTTGTAGTTGCAGCTGATGATGATGTGATGCCGCAAACAAAAGAAGCAATTAGTCATGCGCAAGCAGCAGGAGTTCCTATTATTTTTGCAATTAATAAAATTGATAAGCCAAACGCAAATCCAGACAATGTAAAAACGCAATTATCTGCTATGAATTTATTAATAGAAGATTGGGGTGGAAACATTCAGTCACAAGATATTTCTGCTAAAACTGGAGAAGGAATTCCAGAATTATTAGAAAAAGTATTGTTAGAGGCAGAAGTTTTAGAATTAAAAGCGAATCCAAATAAATTAGCAACTGGAGCAGTTGTTGAAGCTTTATTAGATAAAGGTAGAGGTTATGTTACCACAGTATTAGTGCAAGCCGGAACTTTACGAATTGGAGATTACATGCTTGCTGGTAAAAACAGTGGTAAAGTAAAAGCAATGTTCGATGATAAAGGAATTAATGTAGATGAAGCCGGTCCATCAACTCCAATATCAATTTTAGGTTTAGATGGTGCGCCACAAGCAGGAGATAAATTTAATGTTTTTGAAGACGAAAGAGAAGCAAAACAAATTGCATCTAAACGCTCTCAATTACAAAGAGAGCAATCTGTAAGAACTCAGAAAACATTAACGCTTGATGAAATTGGAAGAAGAATCGCTTTAGGAGGCTTTAAAGAATTAAACATCATCTTAAAGGGAGATGTAGATGGTTCTGTAGAAGCATTGACAGATTCATTCCAGAAATTATCTACGGATGAAATTCAAGTAAATATTATTCATAAAGGAGTTGGAGCAATTACAGAATCTGATGTGTTATTGGCATCAGCATCTGATGCAATTGTAATCGGATTTAATGTTCGTCCGCAAGTAAATGCAAGAGTTATTGCAGATAGAGAAGAAGTAGATATTAGAAACTACTCAATTATTTATGACGCAATTAACGACCTTAAAGATGCAATGGAAGGAATGCTTTCTCCAGACATGAAAGAAGAAATTACGGGTACTGTTGAAATTAGAGAAATCTATAAAATTTCGAAAGTGGGTAATATTGCCGGTTGTATGGTAATGACGGGTAAAATGTTTAGAAATTCATTAATAAGAATTATTAGAGACGGAATTGTAGTGCATACAGGAACTTTAGAAGCTTTAAAAAGATTTAAAGATGATGTAAAAGAAGTTGCAAAAGGCTACGATTGTGGAGTTCAAATAAAAGGGTACAATGATATTAAAGAAGGTGATGTAATTGAAGCATACCAAGAAATAGCGGTTAAGAAAAAATTGAAATAACCTCAATTTATAAGTATAAAAAAAGGAGCGAATTTTCGCTCCTTTTTTTGTTTGTAATAGTGTCTTTTATCTAGGGACAATAATAGCAGAAGGAAATTTTAATTTTATTTTATTTAAGATTTTATCAGCATCTAATCTCGTTTTATAATCTCCAACTTGTACTTTCCATTCTGGGGATTCAAATAAAATGTAAGTTTTAATTGTTGGATGTTCTAACTTAAATTTACTTTGCGTTGTTTTTATAGCAGTTTCATGGCCATTGTTTAACTGAATTCTAAACCCGTAACCATTCTTTTTGTTATATTCTATCTTCTTATTAATAAGAGATTTTATCTCGTCACTTGTTGTTGTTTGTCCGTTAATATTTGTTATTCCAAGAATAACAGTAAACAAAAAACTCACAAAAATTGATTTCATATTTATCATTTAAAAACTTTTATACAAAAGTAATAACTTGTTTCATGCAAGTTTAGTATTTGTTGTTATTTAGAATCGGTATAAATTATGAATTAACAGTAGATTAGCATTTCAAAATTTAGAGATAAATGCTACTTTTGTAGAGCTGTTCAAACATCTATTTTTTTTTAGGTTTTGAATTTATTATAAGCATCAAACCTAGATAGAAAATTTATATTTTATAGTATGAAAAGTGTGAATAAACACAGTAAATTAAACAGATTACTACTAAAAAGTTTTACTTTCCTTTTAATTTTTTCAATGGGTTTTTCTATGCATGCGCAAGACGCAGTGGACGCAGAAAGGCAAGCAGAAGGTAGAAAATTGTTTAAATCTTTATGTTCTTCATGTCATAAGCTTGATAAAAAGTCTATAGGACCAGCTATAGGAAAAGTTGCTGAAAGAAGAGAAGCAGATTGGTTAAAATCTTGGATTAAAGATAATAACGCATTAAGAGCCTCTGGAGATGCAGATGCAAATGCAATTTTTAATGAGTACAATGGCTCTGTAATGACATCTTTTCCAGCGTTAACAGATAAAAATATCGAAGATATTCTTTATTATACGACAGTTGGAGATCCTGTGAAACCAGGAGCTGCAGCAACAGACGCTACTGTTACTGTTGAAAAAGAAGCTTCACCTTGGTTAACTAGAATTCTTATTGCAATTATTGTAATTGGAGTTTTAATCATTTCTAGCTTATTAAAAGTTGTCAATGAATTAAAAGGAGCTCCAAAAACGCCAGGGATAGCAGGGAACTTACAAGAGTTATGGGTTGGGTTTAAAAGAAATACATTTTTACATGTATTGCTTACAATCTTCTTAGCATTAACAACAGCTTATGTATTATTTGGCACATTATTCCAAATAGGGGTTGATGAAGGATATCAACCAATTCAACCTATTGCATTTTCACATACAATACATGCTGGAGATAATAAAATAGATTGTCAATACTGTCACTCTTCAGCGAAACATAGTAAAACTTCTGGAATTCCTTCGGTAAATGTTTGTATGAACTGTCATAAAAATATTTCTGAAGTAGCTGAAGACACTAAAATTGAGTCTATGGGCTTTGGTAAGGTTGAGTTAGATGCAGAGATTCAAAAACTATATACAGCAGCAGGTTGGGATGCAGATAACTTAACGTACACAGGGAGAACACAGCCAATTAAATGGGTAAGAGTACATAATTTACCTGATTTTGCATATTTCAATCATTCACAACACGTAACTGTTGGAAATCAAAAATGTCAAACATGTCATGGTCCAGTTGAGACGATGGATGAAGTGTATCAATTCTCTCCATTAACAATGGGTTGGTGTATAGATTGTCATAAAGAAACTAAAGTAGATTTAAAAGGCAATGCATATTACACTAAAATCCACGAGCAGTTATCTAAGAAGTATGGAGTTGAAACTGTTACAGTTGCTCAATTAGGAGGAAAAGAATGTGGTAAATGTCACTATTAATAATTAGAAAGTAAAAAACAAGTATATAAAATGGCTTCAAACAAAAAATACTGGCAAAGTGTTGAAGAACTTAAAGGAGGTTCTATTGTTGAAACGCTAAGTAAAAATGAATTTGTAGAAGAAATTCCAACAGATGAGTTTTTAGGAGATAAAGAAACTTTAGACGGGACATCTACATCAAGAAGAGATTTCTTGAAATATGTTGGTTTTACAACAGCAGCAGCTTCATTAGCTGCCTGTGAAGGACCGGTTAGGAAATCAATTCCGTATGTAGTAAAACCAAATGATATTACGCTTGGTATTGCAGATTGGTACGCAACAACAATTGCAGATGGGTATGACTTCGCTAATATCTTGGTAAAAACTAGAGAAGGTCGTCCTATTTTAGTAATGCCAAATAAAGAAGCAAACGGCACAACAAATGCTCGTGTTCAGGCTTCAGTTTTATCTTTATATGATAAACAATTACGGATAAAAGAGCCTCAAAATAAAAAGTCTTTTTTAACTTGGGATGACGCAGATGATCAAATAGCTAAAAAGTTAAATGATTTAAAAGCAGCAAATGAATCTGTTGTTTTATTAACAGGAACATTGGCTAGTCCATCTACAGAAAAAATTATTTCAGAATTTACAACCGCATTTCCAAATGTAAAACATGTTGTATATGATGCAGTTTCAGATTCAGGAGCTTTAGATGCTTTTGAAGCTTTTTACGGAATACGTTCTTTACCAACATATCATTTAGATACCGCTAAAGTTATCGTTTCTATTGGAGCAGATTTCTTAGGGGATTGGCAAGGAGGTTTTGATAAAAGCTATACTGCTGGTAGAAAACCAGGAGAAGGTAAAATGTCTAGACATATTCAGTTTGAATCTAACATGACTTTAACTGGAGCAAATGCAGATAAAAGAATTATTTTAAAACCTTCTGAACAAGTTTTTGCCTTAATCAACTTATATAATCAAGTTACTAACTCTAGTTTACCTTCAAAATCAACTCCAGTTAATGATGAAATAAAAAAAGCAGCTAATCAGTTAAAGAAATCGGGTGCAAATGGAGTTGTTGTTACAGGTTTAAATGATAAAAATGCTCAAATAATTGCTATGGCAATTAACATAGCATTGCAAAGCACTGTAATGGATGTAACTATAACAAATAACATCAGACAAGGAAACGATGCGGATGTAGCTCAATTAGTTGCAGATATGAAAGCGGGAAAAGTAAAAGGATTAATTACACACAATGTAAATCCGGTTTACTCTTTAGCAAGTGGAACTGATCTTAAAGAACAAATAGGAAAATTAAAATTATCAGTTGCTCTTTCTGAGCAATTTGATGAAACTGCTAGCAAAACTGAATTTGCATTACCAATGTCTCATTTCTTAGAATCTTGGGGTGATGTTAGTGTGTCTTCTGGTGTTTATAGTTTAGTTCAACCAACAATTCAACCATTATTTAATTCGCGTCAATTACAAGACGTATTATTAAAATGGTCTGGAAACTCAACTTCTTACTACGATTATTTAAAAGATTTTTGGGCTTCAAATATATTAGGGGGTCAATCATGGAATAAAGCATTGCACGATGGAACATTTAAAAAAGCTGTTTCTAATTCAGTTTCTGCAAAATCTGTAGATATTTCAGCATCAGCTTCTAGCTTAAACAAAGCAACAACATCTTCTAGTATGGAGTTAAACTTGTTTACATCAATCGCATTAGGTGATGGTAAACAAGCAAACAATCCATGGTTACAAGAATTGCCAGATCCATTAACAAGAGCTTCTTGGGATAACTACATTACCATGTCTATGCCAGATGCTAGAGAATTAGGTTTTTCTAATCCTGTTCAAGATAATGGAGCTATAAACGGACAATATGCAAATATTACTGTAAACGGAGTAACAGTATCAGATATTCCAGTCATGATTCAACCAGGACAAGCAAAAGGCTCTATTGGATTAGCATTAGGATACGGAAGACAGCAAAATTTAAAAGAGGCAATGGTAGTTGGGGTAAATGCATACCCTTTATATATCAATTCAAATTATATTCAAACGGGAGTTTCTATTGAGAAAGTTGGTAAAACTCACGAGTTTGCTTGTACACAAGTACAAAAAACAATTGCTGGTAGAAACGATATCTTAAAGCAAGCAACTTTAGAAGAAGTAACAAGTAGTGTAGATCCAAAACAAACTTGGAATAAATCTGCATCAGCTTCTTTAAATCACAAAGAAGTGGAAGCAAATTCTGTGGATCTTTGGGATAAACACGATAGAAGTATTGGTCATCACTTTAATTTATCAATCGACTTAACATCTTGTACTGGATGTGGAGCCTGTGTAGTTGCATGTCATGCAGAAAACAATGTTCCTGTTGTTGGTAAAAGTGAGGTTAGAGCCGGTAGAGATATGCACTGGTTGCGTATTGATAGATATTATTCTTCTGAAGTTGCTGAAGTAGGTTCAAAAGAAGGAAAAATTACAATCCAAGAGTTTGCTAATAAATATCCAAATATTGCAGGGAAGGACTTAGAAAGACAATATGCTGAGAAAGTTCTTGAATTAAGTGGAGGAGATTTATTTGCAACGATAGAAACAGAAGCAGAAAATCCTACGGTTGCATTCCAACCAATGATGTGTCAACATTGTAACAAAGCACCATGTGAAACAGTTTGTCCAGTAGCGGCAACTTCTCACGGTCGTCAAGGTCAAAATCAAATGGCATATAACCGCTGTGTAGGAACAAGATATTGTGCAAACAACTGTCCATATAGAGTGCGTCGTTTTAACTGGTTTAGTTACAATAATAACAATGAATTTGACTTTAATATGAATGATGAATACGGTAAGATGGTGTTAAATCCAGATGTTGTAGTTCGTTCTAGAGGAGTTATGGAAAAATGTTCTATGTGTATTCAAATGACTCAAGCTACCATTTTAAAAGCAAAAAAAGAAGGTAGAAAAATTGAGAAAGATGAGTTCTCTACAGCATGTTCAAATGCTTGCACTACAGGAGCAATTGTATTTGGAGATATAAATAACACAGAGGATGCTGTTTCTCATTTAGCAGAAGATAAAAGAGCTTTTCACGTGTTAGATTATATAGGTACAAAACCAAACGTAGTATATCAAGTAAAAGTTAATAACACAAACGAAGCGTAATTATAAATTAAGATATTAAAATATGTCTCATTACGAAGCACCTATTAGAGAACCATTAATATTAGGAGAAAAATCATACCACGATATTACGGTTGATATTGCAAAACCTATTGAAGGAAAAGCAAATAAAAATTGGTATATAGCATTTTATATATCTTTAGCAGCAATGCTTTGGGGATTTGGATGTATTTTTTACACAGTAGGAACCGGAATTGGAGTTTGGGGATTAAACAAGAACATTGGATGGGCTTGGGATATTACAAACTTTGTATGGTGGGTTGGTATCGGTCACGCCGGTACGCTTATCTCTGCAGTACTTTTATTATTCCGTCAAAAATGGAGAATGGCAATTAACCGTTCTGCAGAAGCAATGACAATTTTTGCGGTATTCCAAGCAGGATTATTCCCAATTATACATATGGGAAGACCTTGGATGGGATATTGGGTATTACCGCTTCCAAATCAATTTGGGTCTTTATGGGTAAATTTTAACTCTCCATTACTTTGGGATGTATTTGCAATATCAACATATTTATCTGTATCATTAGTTTTCTGGTGGACAGGTTTATTACCAGATTTTGCAATGATTAGAGATAGAGCCGTAAAACCTTTTCAAAAGAAAATATATTCATTGTTGTCTTTCGGTTGGTCAAGAAGAGCAAAAGACTGGCAACGTTTTGAAGAAGTATCTTTGGTGTTAGCTGGTTTAGCAACTCCATTAGTACTTTCTGTACATACAATTGTATCGATGGACTTCGCAACATCAATCAATCCAGGATGGCACTCAACAATTTTCCCTCCATATTTTGTAGCTGGAGCAATCTTTTCTGGATTTGCAATGGTACAAACGTTATTGGGGATTATGCGTAAAGTAACCAACTTAGAAAATTATATTACTCGTTTACACATTGAGTATATGAATATTGTAATTATTTTAACTGGTGGAATTGTTGCAGTTGCATATGCATCAGAATTCTTTATTGCTTGGTATACAGGTTCTCCTTATGAGAATTATACATATATGTCTGTTGGAGCAGCAACCGGACCTTATGCTTGGGCATTCTGGGCGTTGATTACCTTCAATATTATTATTCCACAATTATTATGGTTTAAGAAAATAAGAAGAAGTTTTATTTTTTCTTTCATTATTTCTATCGCAATTAATATTGGAATGTGGTTTGAGCGTTTTGATATTATCGCAATTGTATTAAGTAAAGGACACTTACCATCTACTTGGTGGCGTTTTCAACCAACGTTTGTTGATATTGGTATCTTTATTGGAACCATCGGGTTCTTCTTTGTATTGTTCTTATTATATGCAAGAACTTTCCCAGTAATTGCACAAGCAGAGGTGAAAACGATTTTGAAATCTTCAGGAGAGAGTTATAAAAAATTAAGAGCCGGAAATCATGAGTAATAAAGTTATACACGCATTTTATAATGATGATGATATCTTGATGGATGCCGTTAAAAAGGTGAAATCAGCAAATCATCATATCGAAGAAATATTTTGTCCTTTTCCTGTTCACGGATTAGACAAAGCAATGGGATTAGCTCCTACAAGAATTGCAATTACAGCATTTATGTATGGTGTTTTAGGTCTTGGGGTTGCTATTTGGATGACAAATTACATGATGATTCAAGATTGGCCGCAAGATATTGGAGGTAAGCCAAACTTTTCTTGGTGGTTAAACATGCCCGCTTTTGTGCCAATTTTATTTGAATTAACGGTATTCTTTGCAGCCCATTTAATGGTAATTACTTTTTATATGAGAAGTAGAATTTGGCCGTTTAAAGAAGCAGAAAATCCAGATCCAAGAACTACAGATGATCATTTTTTAATGGAAATTCCTGTTCATAATAATGAAGAAGAATTAATTTCATTATTAAAAGAAACAGGAGCTGTAGAAATTAACGTAGTAGAAAAGCACTAATAAAAAGAAGATGAAGAATTTTGTAAAAATAATTTTCGCTTTAGTTGTACTTGTAAATGTTGTTTCTTGTGGAGACAAACGTACGAGAAGTTTACAATACATGCCAGATATGTATGTGTCTGTTCCTTATGATGCAAATTCAGCAAACGGATTGAACGATAATGTCAATGGTTCTAACCTGAAACCAGTAGAAGGAACTATTGCAAGAGGTCAAGTACCTTACGAATATTTAAATACAAATGATGGATATACTGCTGCAAAAAGTGATTTGAAATCTCCATTAGAGAATAATGAAGAAAACATGGCAAACGGAAAAAAGATGTATGATATCTATTGTGCAACTTGTCATGGAACAAAAGGAGATGGAAACGGTGTTTTAGCTCAAAGAGAAAAATTTAACGGAGTACCAAACTACAAAGATAGAGTAATTACTGAAGGAAGCATTTATCATGTAATTATGTATGGAAAAGGAATTATGGGATCTCATGCATCTCAATTAACAGTAAAAGAACGTTGGCAAATTGTTCAGTACGTTGAAAAACTAAGAAACGATTTATTAAACTAAGTCTTTAAAAGATAGAATTAAAAGATATGTATCAATTCTCAGGTAAATTAAAAACATTCTCAATTGCTTTAATGATTATTGGAGCTTTGGGTGTTGGATATAGCTTTTTAACTGTACCAAAAACGGTTGAAGACGCTAAAGAAATTATAGCAAATCAACAGGATAGTCATGAAACAACTGTAGCAACTCACTCTCCAGCAGTAGACTCACATGCAAAACCAGATTCACATAACAACGCGAATACTTCTGAAGATGCAGATGATGAGCATGCAGAGCATGTATTACACGCATTACAAAACAGACCTTGGGCTGCAACGTATGTTGCGTTATTTTTCTTTTTAGGAATATCATTATTGGTATTGGCTTTTTATGCTATTCAAAGAGTAGCACAAGCAGGCTGGTCTGTTGTGTTATTTAGAGTGATGGAAGCAATTACGGCAAATTTAGTACCAGCAAGTATTTTAATGTTTGTAGTAATAATGACATCAGCCGGACATTTAAATCATTTATTTGTTTGGATGAAAGAAGGAACATTTGATCCAACAAGTATAAATTATGATGCAATTATTGATGGAAAAAAGTGGTGGTTAAATATACCAAGTTGGACTATTAGATCTGTTGTATATTTATTAGGATGGAACATATATCGTTTCTTAACCAGAAAATACTCAATTGCAGAAGATACAGCTAAAGACGGAAATAAAATATACAAGAAAAATTTTCACGTATCGGTTATCTTTTTAGTATTCTTTATGATTACTGAATCAATGATGTCTTGGGACTGGATTATGGGATTGGACCCTCACTGGTTCTCAACATTATTCGGATGGTATGTTTTAGCAACGTTGTTGGTAAGTGCTATAACAGTAATAGCATTAGTAACTATTTATTTACGGTATAAAGGTCATTTACCTTTTGTAAATGATAGTCATTTGCATGATTTAGCTAAATATATGTTTGGATTTAGTGTATTCTGGACGTATTTATGGTTTGCACAATTTATGTTAATCTGGTATGCAGACATGTCGGAAGAAACAGTGTATTTCATCGCTAGATTTAATGAATACAAAATCCCTTTCTTAGGAATGGTAGCTATGAACTTTGTGTTTCCAATATTATTATTAATGAACAGCGATTTTAAAAGTAAATCTTGGTTTGTTGTTATTGGAGGATTGGTAATTTTAGCAGGACATTATTTAGATGTATTTGTAATGATCATGCCAGCTACAGTTGGAGATCAATGGTTTATTGGAATACCAGAATTAAGTGCTTTGGCTTTTTTTATTGGACTATTTATATTTGTTACTTTCCGTGCATTTGCAAATGCAGCACCTTTAGCAAAAGGAAATCCATTTTTGCAAGAAAGTGAACATTTTCATTATTACAATATTGAACACGAAGGAGAGGAAAATCATCATTAATAATTAAATAATTAAGACAAAATAATATGCTAGCTTTATTTTATATTTTTATAGCTGTTGCAATAGGTGTAAGCTTTTGGCAAATCACTAGAATTCTAAATCTTAGATCAGTAATTGCTACAGACAAAGATAATGATACTCAAGGAAAACTATTTCTTTGGTTCACAGCATTCTTTTATGCAATGATGATTTATTGCTTAATTTTTATGAATGTATTAATGTTACCAGAATCTGCTTCTATTGAAGGAGAACACGAAGACAATCTATTTAACATTACATTTATTTTAATAGGAATTGTTCAATTTATCATGCAATTTATAATCTTTTATTTTCCATACAAATACAGAGGGAAAAAAGAAAACAAAGCGTTGTTTTTTGCTGATAGTCATAAATTAGAAGCAATTTGGACAATTACACCTGCAGTTGTTTTAGTAGTTTTAATTGGGTATGGTTTATGGGCATGGAACAATATAATGGATTTATCTGATGCAGAAAATCCTATTGTTATAGAAGTATATGCAAAACAGTTTCAATGGGAAGCGCGTTATGCAGGAGATGATAGTGCTTTAGGAAGAGGAAATGTAAACTATATCAAGGGTATTAACACAATGGGTGTTGATATGAGTGATGTAAATGCACAGGATGATAAAAAACTATCTGCGATTTCTCCAATAATGTATTTACCAAAAGGGCGTAAAATTGTTTTCAAATTTCGTTCTCAAGATGTATTGCACTCAGCTTATATGCCTCACTTTAGAGCGCAAATGAACTGTGTTCCTGGTATGGTTACTCAATTTGGATTTACACCAAAGTTTACTACAGAAGAAATGAGAGTACAATCGGAAGTTGTTGCTAAAACAGCAGATATTAATAAAATTAGAAAAGAGAAAGGCGAAGATCCTTATGAATTTGATTTCATATTATTATGTAATAAAATTTGTGGGGCAGGGCATTACAATATGCAAATGAAAATTGTTGTTTTAGAACAAGACGCTTTTGATAAGTGGTATGGAGAACAACCAACATTAGGAGAACAATTAGCAGTTAAATAAGATATTTTAAAGTAGATAATAAAAAATAAGATATGTCAGAGCATCATCATAAAGAAACATTTGTAACTAAATATATTTTTAGTCAAGATCACAAAATGATTTCTAAGCAGTTTTTAATAACCGGTATGTTTATGGGGGTTATAGGAGTGTTTATGTCAATCATGTTTCGAATGCAAATTGCATGGCCAGAAAAATCATTTTCACTTTTTGAAGCCTTCTTAGGAAGTCATCAAACAGATGGAGTAATGAATGCAGACATGTATCTAGCATTGGTTACAATACACGGTACCATAATGGTTTTCTTTGTGCTTACTGCTGGTTTAAGTGGTACATTCTCTAACTTATTAATTCCGTTGCAAATTGGAGCAAGAGATATGGCATCAGGTTTCTTAAACATGATTTCTTATTGGTTGTTCTTTATTTCAAGTATTATAATGCTTGTTTCTTTATTTGTTGAAGCTGGACCGGCTTCTGCAGGTTGGACAATCTATCCACCGTTAAGTGCATTACCACAAGCAATTCCAGGCTCTGGATTAGGGATGACTTTATGGTTAACATCTATGGCTATATTTATTGGATCTTCTTTAATTGGATCTTTAAATTATATTGTAACAATATTTAATTTAAGAACAAAAGGAATGAAAATGACAAGATTACCTTTAACTATGTGGGCATTCTTTGTTACCGCTATAATTGGGGTAGTTTCTTTTCCTGTATTATTATCTGCAGCGTTATTATTAATTCTTGATAGAAGCTTTGGAA
This sequence comes from Flavobacteriaceae bacterium, assembly GCA_041689245.1. Classification (GTDB taxonomy): domain Bacteria; phylum Bacteroidota; class Bacteroidia; order Flavobacteriales; family Flavobacteriaceae; genus Polaribacter. Next base: position 35,967 of record JBDNGO010000128.1, read on the forward strand.
CATCGTTCTTCTTATCAGATATTTTTATAAGCGGAGAAGTATTGCATTATCAAGGAGGATCACCTGTGTTATTTGAACACTTATTTTGGTTCTTAGGACACCCAGAAGTATATATAGTAATTTTACCAGCAATGGGAATTGTATCCGAAGTTTTAGCGGTAAATTCACGAAAACCAATTTTTGGTTATCGAGCAATGATTGGTTCAATTTTAGCAATCGCATTTTTATCTACCATTGTTTGGGGTCACCATATGTTTATTTCAGGGATGAATCCTTTCTTAGGATCAGTATTTACATTTACAACCTTGTTAATTGCAATTCCATCAGCAGTAAAAGCATTTAACTGGATTACCACTTTATGGAAAGGAAATTTACAGCTGAACCCCGCGATGTTATTCTCTATCGGATTAGTTTCTACATTCGTAACAGGAGGTTTAACAGGATTGGTTTTAGGAGATTCTGCATTAGATATTAATGTACATGATACGTATTTTGTTGTTGCACACTTTCATTTAGTAATGGGGGTATCTGCAATTTTTGGAATGTTTGCAGGAGTCTATCATTGGTTCCCAAAAATGTATGGTAGAATGATGAATAAAGTATTAGGGTATTGGCACTTTTGGTTAACAATTATTGCTGCATACGGAGTTTTCTTTCCAATGCACTTTATCGGTTTAGCAGGTTTACCAAGAAGATATTATACAAATACAAATTTCCCTATGTTTGATGATGTTGCAGATATTAATGTTGTTATCACATTATTTGCTATACTTGGAGGATTGGCTCAATTATTCTTTCTAGCAAACTTTTTTATCTCAATTTATAGAGGTCAAAAGGCAACACAAAACCCTTGGAAAGCAAACACGTTGGAATGGACAACACCTGTAGAGCACATTCATGGTAACTGGCCAGGAAGAATTCCAGAAGTGCATCGTTGGCCTTATGACTATAGTAAAGTTGATGAAAACGGAGAGTATATTCACGGAGAAGATTTTGTATTACAAACGACACCTTTAAAAGACGGAGAAGATCCATCTTAAGAATGATAATATTTAGAAAAGCCTTTCCAATTTGGAAAGGCTTTTTTGTATATTAGAGTTTTCATAATGGCTATACATATCGTGTAACATTTATTACGAAATGAAAATTTAAATTCAGTTATCTTTGCACGTATGAATGAAAACTTAAACCCTGAAAGCACAAATTTTTCAAATGAAGAATTGGAAGTAGAAAAAAAACTACGCCCACTATCATTTGATGATTTTATAGGTCAAGATCAAGCCATAGAAAATCTTAAAATATTTGTTGAAGCTGCAAATAAAAGAAACGAAGCTTTAGACCACACCTTGTTTCATGGACCTCCAGGTTTAGGAAAAACAACGTTGGCACATATTTTAGCTAATGAATTAAATGTTGGAATTAAAGTTACTTCTGGACCTGTTTTAGATAAACCAGGAGATTTAGCCGGTTTATTAACTAATCTTGAAGAAAGAGATGTGTTATTTATTGATGAAATTCATCGTTTAAGTCCAGTTGTAGAAGAATATTTATATTCTGCAATGGAAGATTATAAAATTGATATTATGATAGAATCTGGCCCAAATGCCAGAACCGTTCAACTCAATTTAGAGCCATTTACCTTAATTGGTGCTACAACCCGCTCAGGGTTGTTAACATCACCAATGAGAGCTCGTTTCGGAATCAGCAGTCGTTTAAATTATTATAAAAAAGAATTATTAACTACAATTATTCAAAGAAGTGCACAGATCTTAAAGGTTCCAATTTCTATGGAAGCTGCGATTGAAATAGCAAGAAGAAGTAGAGGAACACCAAGAATTGCGAATGCTCTTTTAAGAAGAGTAAGAGATTTTGCTCAAATAAAAGGCGATGGAAGTATTACCATAGAAATTGCGCAATATGCGTTGCAAGCATTACGAGTTGATACCCATGGCTTAGATGAAATGGATACAAAAATATTAACTACGTTAATAGATAAGTTTAAAGGTGGCCCAGTAGGAATTTCTACATTGGCAACAGCTGTTGGAGAAAATGCAGAAACAATTGAAGAAGTATACGAACCTTTTTTAATACAAGAAGGGTTTATAATGAGAACACCAAGAGGCAGAGAAGTTACAGAAGCAGCATATAATCATTTAGGAAAACAAAAAGGATTAAACCCAGGAGAATTGTTTTAGTTTTTAAAGACAAAAGACAAAAGACAAAAGACAAAAGTTGAAAAAAGTTAGTTTAAAGTATGATTAAATTTAAATAAATAGAAAGAAGAGTCTTTATTCTTGACTCTATTTTTCTTTATTCTAGAAAATGAATATTAAAAAGTTAATTCCAATATTAGAATGGTTACCAAACTATACAACTTCTAGGTTTAAAGGAGATTTTATAGCTGGTATTACTGTGGGAATTATCTTAATTCCACAAGGAATTGCCTATGCATTAATTGCTGGCTTACCACCAATTTATGGTTTGTATTCAGCTTTAGTTCCGCAAGTAATGTATGCTATTTTCGGGTCTTCTAGACAAGTTGCAATTGGACCAGTTGCAATGGATTCATTAATTGTTGCAGCTGGAGTTTCTACATTAGCTTTAGTTGGATCTGATAGTTATATTGCAATTGCTATTTTATTGGCATTGGTTGTTGGAACAATCCAATTTTTAATGGGTGTTTTTCGATTAGGGTTTATCGTTAATTTTTTATCAAAACCAGTAATTACAGGATTTACTTCTGCAGCTGCAATCATTATAGGATTTAATCAATTCAGAAATTTATTTGGTGTCGACTTTGTAAGAAGCAATCAAATACAACATGTGATAAAAGATGTGTGGAATAATATTTCATCATTAAACATAAGTACCACCATTGTCGGTTTTATTGCTATAATTATTATTATATCACTTCGAAAAATAAATAAAAAAATTCCGAATGCGCTTATTGTTGTGATCTTAGGAATATTAGCAGTTAAATATTTAGGAAAAAATTTATCTGATATTGCTATCATTAAAGAAGTCCCTTCAGGATTGCCGTCATTTAGTATTCCGGAAATAGATTTTGAACAGATAAGAGAATTGCTGCCAATTGCATTAACCTTGGTTTTGGTTGGTTTTTTAGAAACGATTTCAATAGGGAAATCTTTAGAAGCAAAACAAGACGAATATAGAATACGACCAAATCAAGAATTAATTGCATTAGGAATCTCTAATATGGCGGGTTCTTTATTTAAAGCTTATCCATCAACTTCAAGTTTTTCACGTTCGGCAATTAATCAAGAATCTGGCGGAACAACCGGAATGGCAGCTTTAGTATCTGTTGGGATGGTTGTAATAACGTTATTGTTTTTAACTCCAGTTTTTTATTATTTACCTAAAACAATTTTGGCGGCAATTATTATTGTGGCGGTTTTTGGATTGGTAAGAGTTAAAGAAGGGATTCATTTATTGAAAACAAATAAATTAGATTTCTCTTTATTACTTACAACGTTTTTAGGAACCTTGTTTTTAGGAATAGAATACGGAATCTTTGTTGGAGTAGGAATGTCTATCATCATTCTAATTTTTAGAACCTCTAAGCCATACATAGCAGTTTTAGGAGCTGTTCCAGATTCAGATTTTTACAAGAATAGAGAGCGATTTAAAAATGTAATTATCGAAGAAGATATCTTGGTAATTCGATTTGACGCACAATTATTCTTTGCAAATGCGAGTTATTTTAGAGATAACTTAGACGATTTGGCAGAAAAAAAAGGGAAGGCATTGAAATTGATTGTTATCGATTCTGAAAGCATTAATAGAATTGATAGTACAGGAGTAGAAATGCTAATGGAAAGAATTCAGTTTTATAAGAAAAAAGGAATAACTTTTTATTTTGCTGGCGTAAAAGGGCTAGTAAGAGATTCATTGTTTAGAGCAGGAATCTTAAATATTATAGACATCAATCACTTTTTTATGAACATTTTTACAGCAGTAAAATTTTATAAAACGGGCGATAGAGAACATCAAATAAAATATGCTGAATATATTCATCATACATATAAATAAAGAGTACAATAAATTATGAAAGTTGAACAAATTTATACAGGTTGTTTAGCGCAAGGTGCGTACTATATAGAAAGTAACGGAGAAGTTGCAATTATAGATCCGTTAAGAGAAGTTTCTCCTTATTTAAAGAGAGCAAATAACGACAATGCAAAAATTAAATACATTTTCGAAACACATTTTCATGCAGATTTTGTGAGCGGACATGTAACTTTAGCTGAAAAAACAGGTGCAGAAATAGTATTCGGACCAAATGCACAAACAAATTACAAAACACATATCGCAAAAGATAATGAAGAATTTAAAGTTGGAGATGTAACCATCGTTGCGCTTCATACTCCTGGACATACAATGGAAAGTACTTCGTATTTATTAAGAGATAAAAATGGAAAAGATTATGCGTTGTTTAGTGGAGACACCTTGTTTTTAGGTGATGTTGGAAGACCAGATTTAGCTCAAAAAGTTGGAACTTTAACAGAAGAAGATTTAGCAGGGTTTTTGTTTGACAGTTTAAGAACTAAAATTATGCCTTTAGCAGATGATGTTATTGTATATCCTGCTCATGGCGCAGGTTCTGCTTGTGGTAAAAACCTGAGTAAAGAAACCGTTGGCACTATTGGTCATCAAAAGGAAACAAATTATGCTTTGCGAGCTGACATGACCAAAGAAGAATTTATCAAAGAAGTAACTGACGGATTATTACCTCCGCCAGCATATTTTCCGTTAAACGTTAAATTAAATAAAGAAGGGTATCAGCATATTGATGAAATAATTACCAAAGGAACAACAGCACTTTCTGTAGATGATTTTGAAAAAATAGCCAACGACACAGGCGCATTAATTTTAGATGTTCGTCATCAATCAGAATTTATAAAAGGATTTATTCCGCGTTCAATTTTTATTGGAATTGATGGAGGATTTGCTCCTTGGGTTGGAGCTTTAATAAAAGACATCGAACAACCAATTCTAATAGTAGCTCCTAAAGGAAAAGAAGAAGAAGTAATTATTCGTCTTTCTCGTGTTGGTTTTGATAATACTTTAGGATATTTAGACGGAAGTTTTAATGCTTGGAAAGCAGCAGGAAAAGAAATTGATTCTTTACAATCAGTTTCTGCAAAAACATTAGCGCAAGAAATAAACAATAATAATGTTCCTGTTTTTGATGTTCGTAAACCAGGAGAATATGAAAATGAGCATATTTTAGACGTGCCAAGCACTCCATTAGATTATATAAATAGCCATATTGACGAGTTTCCAACAGATACAGATTTTTATGTGCATTGCGCTGGCGGTTATCGTTCTGTAATAGCTTCTTCTATTTTAAAAGCAAGAGGAATTCATAATGTAATTGATGTTGCTGGTGGTTATGCAGCAATTAAGAAAACAGCAATTGTAAGAACAGAAAAAGTGTGTCCATCAACATTAAAATAAAATGAAAAAAGTTATCGTAGTTTGTTTGCTTTTAGGAATGATTTCTTGCAATAGTCAAGAGAAACAACAAACGTCATTTATTGATGTAAATGTAGCAGAGTTTCAACA